>NZ_LZSZ01000140.1:0-103283 GCF_001665645.1 Mycobacterium sp. 852002-30065_SCH5024008
GCCGCACCCGCTGGAAGAAGCCCCGGTGCCGGTACTGCGGCGAATCATGCAGGTCCGCGGCGCCGTTCACCGGCACCAGCGGCACACCCAGGCGCTGGGCTCGATCGGACGCTTCTTCCTTGGCAAGGTCCCGGATCCAACCGGCGAAGCCCCGCTGGAACACGGCCACCTTCTCCGGGGTGACGGAAAACTCCAGCCAGTCGTCGTCGAACGCATCCAGCCACTCCGGGTGGCCCATGAGTTCTTTCAGGCCGAGCCAGTGGGCGCGGCTGGTCATGTACAGGTAGACGAAACCGTCGGCGCATGCGAAAAACGCTGCCGGACCCGCCTGGTCGTAGTCGCTGCGGCGGCCTTCGGCGGTCACCTCACCGGTGATGAACCGGCCGATGATGCAGTCGGCGCGGGAGGCCAGCACGGCGTGTTCGGAGATGTCGATGGAATCGCCGTGGCCGCTGTGCAGACGCCCGAAGAGCGCCGACGCCACGCACAGCGCGGCATCCAGTCCCGCTTCGTAGTCGGCCAGGAACCGGCCGGGTCCCTGCAGTGGCGGCTTGGCGGGGTCGGGGTGGCTGGGCGTGTGGTATCCCCAACCGCTGGCGTGGAACACGTTGATGCTCTTGGCATTGCCGAACTCGGCGGGCGCGTTCTGGCCGAACGGTGTGATCGAACACAACACCACGTCCGGGTGCAGCCGCGCCCAGCCGGTGTCGCCGTCGTCGATGACCGCGTCCGCGGTGCCGATGAGCCGGTGGACGGCCTCGACGCCGTCATCCGAACCGAGATCCAGCACGACGGACTGCTTGTTGGTGTTGAGGTACGCGAACAGCCCGCTGCCGTCGGGGCCGTCGGCGACGATGGGAGCCATCGCCCGCGTCGGGCTGCCGGACTCCGGCGCCTCGACCTTGAGGATCTCGGCGCCGAAGTCGGCCAACAACTTTCCGCAGTACTCCCCCGCCACAGACCCGGCCAGCTCGACGACCCGGAAACCCGTCAGCGCCGACATGCGAGCTCTCCCAAAGCGGTCAGGGCTTCGCGCGTCCCGAGCGGCTCAGGCGCCACTCCGGCGGGAAGTTCAGGTCATTGTCCTTCACCACGTTGTTGAGGCCCTTCTCGAAGGTGCCCGCGGTCAGGTCCACTTCCTCCGCGTCGTTTTGAATCATCGGCAGCATCCCCTCGACCATGCCGGTGAGCAGGCTGCCGAAGTATTCACCCTTGTGCTGCTTGTAGAGCTCCAGGAAGGTCTTCTGCACCGCGACGGTGTCGGTCGGGCGGGAACGCGAGCAAGCCATCGCGTACTTCAGCGTCTCTTCTTCCAGCTTCTCGCGCGGCACCACGCTGTTGACGAAGCCGCACTCGTACATCTCCTTGGCGCTGAACGGCCTTCCGGTGAAGAGCATTTCGGAGAACTTGCGCAGGCCCATCGTCTCGGCCCACCACCACAGGCGCGGTCCCCAACCCACGTAGCGAAACGCCGGGTGGCCGAAGAGGGCGTCGTCGGAAGAGACCACCAGGTCGGCGTCGCCGGCCTGGTAGAAGTGCCAGCCGTAGCAGTAGCCCTTGGCCTCGATGATGCTGATCTTGCGCAGCTCCTGCAGCGGGCGGTTTCCCGCGCGGGCCTTGGCGTAGAAGTCGGTGACGGTCGACAGGTAGCGATACGATCCGCCGGGCGGGTACTTGACGTCGTCATCGTTGATGGCCAGCTCGTGCAGCAGCGGCATGCCGGGGTTCTCCAGCATTCCCCGCTGCTCGGGCAGGTCGCCACCACTTCCGAAATCATCTCCCTCGCCACGGATCACGACGACCTTGACGTCGTCGTCCACGTTGCACTTGTGGATCAGGTCGGCGTAGTTCTGCCGCATACCCAAGGTGGTGGAGTTGAGCTCCTCGGGGCGGTTGAAGGTGATGTAGGCGATCCGATTCTTCTTGTCCTTCTCGAACTTGATGTACTGCTCGGCTTCCTTTTTCATTTCTTCGTAGTCGTATTCAGGCATAATCTTCTCCAACTTCTCTTGAACTAGCGCCTATTTGAGCAAGCTGCCCGCGTCGACGGGAAGCGAAACGCCGGTGACATAACGAGATTCGTCAGAGGCGAGGAACAGGACCGCGTTGCTGATGTCCACGGCGTCCACCCAGGGCACCGGCAGGGTGTGCATCATCTGGGATATGGGGGCGAAGTCGTCGGGGCCCGGATTTTCCAGGTCCGGGCGAAACAGCCGGAATGTGTTGTCGTTCATCACCATCGTGGTGCTCACCTGGGTGGGTAGCACGGCGTTGACGCGGATCATGTGCTGGCCCAGCTCGACGGCGAATGCACGCATCAGGCCGATGACGCCGTGCTTGGCGGCGATGTAGTGGCCGGTGTTCGGGTAGGCTTTGCGCCCGCCGACCGAGCTGGTGAGCACGATCGATCCGCCGCGACCACCCGCAAGTAGGTGTGGGACGCCCGCTTTGACCGTATGCCAGACGCCGCTCAGGTTGATGTCGATCATGTCCTGCCAGACGTTCTCCCGGATCTTGTGCAGCTTCCGGCCGTCGGTACCCACGCCCGCGTTCGCGACGATGATGTCGAGCCGCCCGAGTTGTTCCACACCGGCGTCCACGGCGGATTTCAGCGCGTCGTAGTCGCGGACGTCTACCTGCGCGGTGACGATGCGACGATCCTGAGCTTTGACCAAGTCGGCCGTCTCGGCGAGGTCCTCCGGCGTCGAGTGCGGATAAGCCAGGTTCTCGATCGGTCCGCAGACGTCGATCGCGACGATGTCGGCGCCCTCTTGCGCCAAGCGCACCGCGTGGCTGCGGCCCTGACCGCGGGCGGCGCCGCTGACGAACGCGACTTTTCCCTCTACCCGGCCCTCGACGCGGCCGGTCATTAGGGCACCACGGTGGGCAGGGTTTCCCAGCCCCGCACCGACGACGTCGGGCTGAGCGTGGCGTTGGCCAGATCAGGCTCCCACTCCGGGAACCGCTTGAGGATCTCCTCGAGGGCGACACGGCCTTCCAGCCGGGCCAGCGCCGAACCCAAGCAGAAGTGGGCGCCGACGCTGAACGTGAGGTGCGGCCGGGCGGCGCGATGAATGTTGAATTCGCCGGCGTCGGGCCCAAACTGTCGCTCGTCGCGGCAGGCCGCCCCAATCAGCATCAGCATCACGCTGCCTTCCGGCACCGTCTGGCCATAGAGGCTGACGTCGCGAGTCACATAGCGTGCCATGTGCGGCGCGGGAGGCTCGAAGCGCAGCAGCTCCTCGATTGCCTGCGGGATGAGTCCGGGGTTCTCGACGAGCTCGCGACGCTGGTCGGGGTGCTCCGCGAGAACTTTGCCCGCCCAACCGATAAGCCGCGTTGTCGTTTCGTTTCCCGCGCCGGCCACCACGTTGAGGTAGACCAGGATCTCCTCGCGCCTCAGTCGCCGCGTCGTGCCGGTCTCGTCGACGAACTCGGCGTTCAGCAGCTCGGTCATGATGTCGTCGGACGGATTGTCGGCACGCCAGTCGATATAGGCCTCGAACTGCTCGCCTACTGACAAGCCGTGCTCGGCGGCACTCATCGGCTTGCCGGGCTCGGTGCGTAGTTGGGCATTGCCGCGATCGCGGATGTACTCCTGATCTTCTTCGGGAATCCCGAGCAGTGCGCTGATGACCTTCATCGGCATGATCGCGCCCAGGTCGGAGACGAAGTCGAACCGCCCCGACCCCACCAGTGGGTCCAGCGATTGCGCGCAGAACTCGCGGATCATCGGCTCCAACGCCGCGATCTTGCGGGGGGTGAACATGCGCGACAGCAGCTTGCGGTGCACGTCGTGGATCGGCGGGTCTTCGAAGATCAACATGCCTGAGGGGATCTCGAGGTTGGCCTTGATCAGTTCCATGATCACGCCCCGAGCGGAGCTGTAAGTGCCGTAGTCGATGATTGCCTTGTTTACATCGGCGAATCGGCTCAGCGCGTAGAAGTCGTATTCGGAGTTGTAGTAAAGCGGCGCCTCGTCACGAAGGCGCTTGAACATGGGATATGGGTCGGCAATCAGCTCGACGTCATATGGGTCGAAACGAACATGGCTATCCGTGCTCGCCGTCACGAAATCCCTCCTACTGCAGACATTTCCGGGTACCCATACCCCCTGCAACAGAGCCGGCGCGGCCGGTCTGTCAACGCCGGATCGGGCTCGGCCAATTTATACACTCCGCTTAATTGCATTGTTCGCAGTTGCTCACGGGTTTTGGCTGAAGCGACCCGCGAACGTGGCCCTACTCTATTCTCGTAGAGAACCATACAGCGGGTGCCCTGGCAAGAGCCAGAGCCACGCACGCCGTGTCCGGCCCCGCACGCTCACCCGGATCCGCCGCGGCGCGCTGGTGGCACGCCGTCGCTCCGTGTCAGGCGCCCCTTGTTCGGACTCTTGAGAATCCCCGCCGCAATCGCGGACAAGATCCCATCCAACTGCTCCGCGGTATCGATGAGCCGGTCGCCATGGGCGAGCCGCTGCAACAGGCCGTTGATGAACGTCAGAGTGACGTTGCTGAGATCCTCGACCACCGCCGGTTCCAGGTCTGCGCCGTGCGGCATCAGTTGCACGAGGATCTCCCGGTGCAGCTTGGTGAACTCGTCTGTGGCCTGCTGCAAGATCGCGGCGAGCGACGGGTCGCGAGTGGCTTGCATCGTCAGCTCGTATCGGGCTTTGGTCCGCGACAACTGCGGGTCGCTTGCGGCCTGAATGACCACCTGCGACAACCGTGAGGGTGAGGCATCGTTTTTCCGATCGGCCGAGCTGTCCGCCACCGATTGCAGCTCGGCGAGGTCGAGCTCGGCCAACCGCTCGGCCACGGCGCGCAGCAGCGCCGAGCGGGTGCGGAAGTAGAACGACGTGGTGCCGTCGGGCACGCCGGCTTTGCGGTCGACTTTGAGGTGGCTCAATCCCTTGGCCCCGTCGTCGGCCAACAACTGAATCGCCACATCGCACAAGTCGCGGCGGCGCTCCCCGGGATTAGGTTTTCGGCGTTTGTCCATGGCGATCCGTCTCGGACCGAGACCTTACTCTATATTCGTAGTGTCGGTAAAGGGCCGATGTGATCGCCCATGACGGCGGGCCGGTGGGCCACCAAGCGGGGTCTTTCCCCGCCCCGCACGAAAACGTCCGCGACGCAACGACTATCAGACAACGGCGTGACGGCGTGTGTTCGACTGGAACAATGGGTCGGATGATTGGACGTCGGAGTGATCAGACAGAGGGCGTGGTGAGGCATCGCTGCGCGCGCCGCCGCGGGCGCGTCATGGCCGCCTGGCTCGCGTGCGCCGGCCTGTTCGGGGCGCTGCTCTGCGGCTGCCACCCGACGCGGCATCAGGCCGCACCCACCACGTCGACCACCACTGCCCCGGCGCCCACCACAACCGCATTGCCCGCGCCGATTGTGAAGATTGCGCCGCTGCCCGTCCGGCCGGTGACGAAGTCTCAGCCGACCACCCCGGAGAAGTGCCCGGCCACCGATCACGTGGTGGCACCGACCGATGCGCTCACCACCTGTGATGTCGGGCGGACCACCTTGTACATGCTGGGTCCGGAGAGCATGCAGCTCGGATTGATACACGTCGACCCACCGAAGTCACTGGCCGCGGGTTTCTACGACGTGACCCTGACCCTGGACCCGCCGTCGGCAACCGCATGGGCGTCCTACACCGCCTCGCACCTGAAGGACCACGTGGCCTTCATCCGCGACAATCTCGTTCTGGAGGCCCCGATCATCGAGGACCAGGTCGGCTCCGGGCGGATCGCACTGACCACCCAAACGGCCGAGGGGGCAGCACAATTGGCCCAGCTGGCCAGCCGGTCCTCATGACATGAGCACGAGGCTGGACTGGTTCGGCATCGGCATGCTCAGCGTATTCGGGCTTCGCCAGTAGAACTCGTCGGAATCACGGCGACGCCGCGCGGCAAGCGTGCATCAAATTGTGCGCAGATCAGGTGCAGGGAACACCGTGCGGGCCACCAACCCAATGCCCGGGCGGCGCCTGCCAGGGACAAATCTGCTTGACCTGCCCAGGCGGCAGCGGATTCCAGTGACCATTGTCGACCACGTGCGGACCCGGCGGAACTGGCGGCGGCCACGGTCCGGGGTGGGCCTGTGCCATCCCGGTTCCGAGGCCCAGTGCCGCCGCGCTCAATGCACCGGTGACGATGGCCTTACCTGCGAGTTTCTTGAGATTCATGACTGGCCTCCTGTCGGTCCATGGCTCGCCAGAGGCGGCGTCCGCACTGCGGAGACAGAACCAATTTCACGACCTTCGAAAAATTTTCACAAGTAGGTTACCCTCGCCCGCGAAATATCAAACCGCCTCCCGCGGCGTACGGCGCGCGAATGCCGGCGCATGCTCGGGCCGCACGCCGACGCCGACAAAGTAGGCCGGCACGGCCGACAGCCACGGCAGCCGCTTCATCAGGCCGAGCAGCGCCGCGGGCGGCGTGGGGTCCGCGCCGCGCAACAACGGCCCGAGCAACATGTGGTGCAGCACCTGCTGCACGAGTTGGGTCACCACCGTCGGGAACACGCGGCGGCGGTGCACCGCGGCGAGCTCGCGGTCACCGACCCGGTGTTGTCGCAGCGGTTCGGCCAGTACGGTCGCGGCCGCGACCGCATCCTGGATCGCCAGGTTGATGCCGACCCCGCCCAGCGGCGACATCGCGTGCGCCGCATCCCCGATGCACAGCAGCCCGTCGGTATGCCAGCGCCGCAGCCGATTCACGTGCACGTCCAGATGTTTGACGTCGTCCATGGATTGCAGCGCCGCGACCGACTCGGGCATGTCCGGTAGCAACTCTTCCACGTCGCGCCGGAACGCCTCTATGCCGCGCGCCCGCAGCTGGGCGTCGGTGCCCTTCGGCCCGAGGTAGGCGATCTGGAAGTAACCCTCCCGCGGGATCACGGCGAGCCCCTTGCCCGGACCGAGGCGGGGCAAAAAGGAGTATTCGGTGTCTTCCTTGTGCGGCAACCGAAACCACCACACGTCAAACCTCACCGGGTATTCGCGCGCCTTCAGTCCGGCCTCGTGCCGAACGACCGACCAGCGGCCGTCGCAGGCAACGGTCAACTCGGCCCGCAATTCACCCGGACCCTCGGGCCCGCGGTAGCGCACACCGGCAACCCTGCTGCCCTCCCACAGGAGCCCGGTGACTTCGGTGTTCATCCGCAGCGAGAAGCTCGGCTCCTCCTGTGCCGCACCGGCGAGGAGCTTGAGCAAGTCCCACTGCGGCACCATCGCGACAAAGGGGTGGGGCTGGCGCAACCGCTCGAAGTCGACGTAGGTCACCGACTGCCCGTTAGATTCGAGTTTCGCGGTGCGGACCTCGGTAAAAGGCAAGGCCGCGAACGGTTCCCACAGGCCCAGTTCGTCGAGCAACCGCATGGTGGTCGGGTGGACCGTGTCGCCGCGGAAGTCCCGCAGGAAGTCACCGTGCTTCTCCATCAGGGTGACTTGGACACCCGCCCGCGCCAGGAGCAGCCCCAGGACCATTCCGGCCGGGCCGCCACCGACGATCGCACACGAGGTTGTCTCAGCCATCAGACTCAGCCTCAAACTCCACGTCGAACACCGAGACGGGATCGAGGATCACGCCGTTTTCCTCGACGTAGCGGTCCCACAACGTCAGCAGTTCGGCCAGCTTGTCTGGGTGCGAGCCGGCGAGGTCGTGAATCTCACCCGGATCGGTAGCGAGGTCGTAGAGCTGCCAGCTGCCCGGACCGTATGGTGCGGGCAGGTACAGCGCCTTCCAGTCCCCCTGGCGAATCGCGCGACGGCCGAACAACTCCCAGCCCGTGCCGGTCTCGGCGGCATGCACGGCCTCCGCGCCGCCCGACAGATACGGCACCATGGAGCGGCCGCGCATCGGTGCCACCTCACGCCCGCGATAGGCGGCGCCGGGATGCGCCGCCCCCGCCAGTTCCAGCACCGTCGGGGCGATGTCCATGACGGTGCTGAACGCGGTCCCGACCTCTCGTTGCCGGTGAAAACCGGGCCAGGTGACGAAGCCGACCACCCGGATGCCGCCCTCGGTGGTGAACGCCTTGTGCAGCCGCGACGGCGCGGTGGCCGCTTGCGCCCACCGCGGTCCGTACCAGATGAACGAGGAGGGCCGGCCGAGGTTGTCGACGCTATTGTCGCAATGCTTTTCGATCTGCGCGGCGATACGCGCACCGTGCAGCGGCATCGCTTCAACGATGGCACCTTCGGCACCGTTGTCGGACAGGAAGATAACGACGGTGTCGTCGAGTTCCCCGCTGTCCGAAAGGTATTCGATCACCCTGCCGATATTCCAGTCCATCCGGTCAACCATCCCGGCGTAGACCTCCATGCTGCGGGCAGACACCGCACGCTGTTCGTCGGTCATGTCGGCCCACTCCGGGGCGTCGTCGGCGACGACCGGATGCGCCTCGACGTCCGGCGGGCACAAGCCCAGCCGCTTGAGGGCCGCCAGTCGCTCCTCGCGGAGCGCGTCCGGACCGCCGTCGTAGCGGCCACGGTATTTCGCGATGGATTCGTCCGGCGCCTGCAGCGGCCAGTGCGGTGCCTGGAAGGGCAGATACGCGAAGAAGGGCCGGTCCTCGCCGGGTGCCCGTTCGCGCAGGTACTGCAACAGCTTGTCGGTGTAGAAGTCCGACGAGTAGAAGTCGTCCCCGACCGTGACGAACTGGTCATCCTCGGTGTAAAGCGTTGGAATGGGCGAGAAGCCGCCGGCCGCTCGACCCCCGTAATGGCTGGCCCCCGCCGGCAGCAAGGCAAACGAGCGCTCGAACCCGCGCGCCCACGGCGATGTCTCGATGGTCGCGCCCAGGTGCCACTTGCCCGACATGAGCGTCAGGTATCCGGCGTCGCGCAGCAGCTCGGGCAACGCCACGACCCGATCGTTCAGATAACCCTCATAGCCGGGTGCGCCGCGGAACGCCGGCCCGGCGACCTCCAGCATGGTGCCGATTCCGGCGACGTGGTGGTCCGTTCCCGTCAGCAGCATCGCCCGGGTGGGCGAGCAGGCGGGCGCGGAGTGGAAATCGGTGAACCGGATCCCCGCGTGGGCGAGCCGATCGATATTGGGTGTCTCGATTTCGCCGCCGAACGCGCCGATATCGGAAAACCCGAGGTCGTCCGCCACGATCACGAGGAAGTTGGGCCTGTTCACGCTGAAGCATCCTGCCAGGTCCCGCTCCAGGGCGGAATGCCGCCGCGACGGCAGTCGTTATTGTCGAGGCGGCGATCTCCGCGCCTGCGACACTGCGACACCGGAAGGGCTTTGAGATGCTGCCACAGTTCGGAATGTCCATTCCGCTGGTCGCCGCCCCGATGGCGGGCGGCCCGACCACCCCCGCGATGGTGTCGGCCGCGACTCGCGCGGGCGGCCTGGGCATCCTCGCCGCCGGCTACAAGACCGTGGAGGCCGTCGAGGCCGAGCTCAAACAGGTCCGCTCCGAGGGAATCCCGTTCGGTATCAACGTATTTGCGCCCAATCCCCTACCGGTTGACCCCGAGGCCTACCGGGCCTATGCCGCTATCGTTCAGCGCGACGCCGACCAGTTCGGAGTGACGCTGCCCCCGGAGCCCGTCGAGGACACCGACAAGTTCGACGAGAAGATCGCGCTGCTGCTCGACGACCCGGTTCCGATGGTGTCGTTCACCTTCGGCATCCCGTCGGACAGCGTGATCGCGGCGCTGCGCAAGGCGGGCAGCGTCGTGGTGCAGACGGTGACCACGCCCGAGGAGGCGGCGCAGGCGCGCGACGCCGGGGTGGACATGCTCGCCGTTCAGGGGGTGGCCGCCGGCGGTCACTCGGGCACGCTCTCGCCGCGGAAGCCACTGATGCCGGTGCCGATCGCCGAGCTGGTCGAACTGATCGTCGCGACGGTGCCGCTGCCGGTGATCGCCGCCGGCGGGCTCGCCACCCCAGGCGCGGTTGCCGAGGTGATCCACGCGGGGGCCGCCGCGGCCGCGGTCGGGACGGTCCTGCTGCGCGCCGACGAAAGCGGCGCCTCGGCCACGCACACGGCCGCCCTGACCGATCCCGCCTACAGCGAAACGGTGCTCACACACGCCTTCACCGGCCGCCCCGCCCGCGGGCTGCGCAACTCGTTCATCGATGCCCACGAGGCCCAGGCGCCGCTGGGCTATCCCGCCATCCACTACCTCACCAGCCCGCTGCGCAAAGCCGCAGCCGCGGCGGGCAAGCCCGACTACGTCCACCTGTGGGCGGGCACCGGATACCGCAGCGCCACCGCCGAACCGACATCCGACATCTTGCGGCGGCTGTCTTCCGACCTGTGACGCCATTAGAACTCGAAGCGGCTCAGCACGTCATAATTGCCACCGGGCGATGCGCAGGTCAGCTTGTACATCCACCGCACCGCCGTCGATTCGATTTCCCGGTAGCCCGCCAGCGCGGGCGCCTGCTCGACCAACCGCAGCCTCGGGTTCCACGTCTGTAGCACCCGCGCGTCGCGGATGCCCCACTTGATGATCCCCCTGGTGAAAAGCTTCGACAGCAGCGGCGCCAGAGCGGAGAGCGTGTCGAATTGCATTTCGCCGCAATCGAATCGATCGGTGAGCCGCTGCAGCAACACGCGGACCTGCTGCTCGGTCAGATACATCAGCAGGCCCTCGGCGACCACCAACGTGGGCCGCCCGGTCGGGATCTGCTCCAGCCACTTCGCATCGGTCACCGACGAGCCGATCATCCGGTAGGACTCCGTGTCGTCGTAGAGTCGCCGCCGCAGCTCGATGACACCGGGTTGGTCGATGTCGAACCACGAAACCGAATGCGGCACGGCGAGCCGGAAGGCGCGCCCATCGAGGCCGCAACCCAGGTGCAGGACCACCGCGTCGGGGTGACGCCGCAAGAAGTCCGCGCACCAGTCATCGAGCGCTTTTGCCCGCAACGCGACCAGGTATTGGTTCGACACCGGCAGCGAGCTGCGATGGATCCTCTTGAAGTCGTAGTCGATCCGGTCCACCGCCTCCGCGGCCGCCTTGTCACCCAAAATTGGTCGGCGGGAACGGCTTTCGTAGGCGCGCAGGTACAGCGTGACGAGGTTCGTCCACTCCACCGAGCCCCAGCGGACAGAGCTGAAGTCGGCTTTGGCCGTAGTCATGGCTCAGAACGCCTCGGGATCGCGCTGCACTTCTTCCGGAACCGGGTGGCGGTACAGGCGGGATGCGTTCTCCCAACTGAACTTGCGGATCACATCCTGAGGCAGGTCGCCGATTTGCTCGTGGATGGTCTGCTGGGTGTGGGGCCAGGTGGAGTCGCAATGCGGGTAGTCGGCTTCCAGCATGATGTTGTCCACGCCGATCCGGTCGCGCTGCACGAACGACGATTTGTCCTCCACCGCGCAGAACCAGAAATTTCGCGTAAAAACCTCGGCGGGAGTCAGGCTTTCGCCCAGCGCCTGCCACGTGCCGTACATCGCGTGATAGCTGAGCATGTGGTCGAGGCGGTCCAGCAGGCCGGCGACCCAGCCTATTCCGCCTTCCGACAAACAGATCTTCAGGTTGGGGAATCTGCTGGGCAGCCCGGAATACAGCCAGTCGACCGCCGCCGAGATGGCGTAGGCGAAAAACAACACGCCCTGCACGTCCGGCGGCGCGTCCTCGGTGGTGGACGGCGAAGACCCCGACGAGCCGATGTGCAGGTTCACCACGGTCTCCGTCTCGGCGCACGCCGCCATCATCGGGTCCCAATGCCCGGAGTGAATGCTCGGCAATCCCAGCATCGCCGGGTTCTCGCTGAACGTGACGGCGTGGAACCCACGCTCGGCGTTCTCGTAGATCATCCGCGCGCCGAGCTCGGGGTCCAGCAACCACGGCAACTGGCACGCAATGATGCGCTCGGGATACGAGCCCGCCCACACCTCGAGGTGCCAATCGTTCCATGCGCGCACCGAGGCCAGCGCCAGGTCGCGGTCGTTGGTCACCTGCTGCAACCGCTGGCCGGCGAACCCCGGCAAGAAGGACGGGAAATTGAGCGAGGCGTAGATGCCGTTGAGGTCCATGTCCTTGACGCGCTCGTGGATATCCCAGGCGCCCCTGCGCATTTCGTCGAATCGGACCGGCTCGAAGCCGTACTCCGCCACCGGTCGGCCGACCACCGCGTTGAACCCGACGTTGGGCAGTTCCCGGCCGTCGTAAACCCAGGACTGTCCCCCGCTCCCGGTCTCCACGACCCTGGGTGCGCGGTCGGCAAATTTGCGTGGCAGCCGTCCGGTGAAGGTGTCCGGCGGCTCGACGATGTGGTCGTCGACCGAGATCACCGTGTAGCGCCGGGGCGCCCGCGGTGGGTCCGGCAGGAAGGTGACCGAGCGTTGCTCGCCCGTTTTCGCGGTGGTGAAGCTCAGGTCCCCGGCCAGCTCGTCGATCGATTTCACTCGTAATCTCCTTGCGGGACGGCGCGGTTGAGTGTGCGGTGGCGGCTTTCAGTGTGCGGTGGCGGCGGTGGCTGTCGGCGTGTCGCCGCCATGGGTGCACACTCGCCGGTGCGGTTCACGTGAGCACATCGGCATCGGCCTTGATGGTCATCCTGGCCGCTCCCGCCCAGTACACGTCGGCCGCGCGCTCGACGAGCGACCGCTGCATGCCCGCCATGTCCGCCCAGTTCATGGCCACCGGCTGGATGCCGGTGAGCAGCACGTCGTAGGCCAGCTTGCATACCCGCTCGATCGACGCCGCTCGGTAGACGGCCTCGGGCAGGTTGCGGCCGGTGGCGATGACGCCGTGGTTGGCCAGGATGGTCAGGTTCGCGGGCCCGATGCGGGCCGCCAGTTCGGCCGCGCGGGCGGGGCTGTCGATCTCGCCGTCGTAGGTGTCCACCAGGCACATGTCATCGAGGAACAGCGAACCGGTCTGGTGCACCAATTCGGGCAGCCTGCCCAGCGCGGCGAGCACGCACACGTAGTAGGGGTGATTGTGGATGACCACCCGGGCGTCGTCGCGAACGCGGTGCAGCTCGGTGTGGATGTGGATGGCGGGAGTGACATCCCAACGGCCGCGCAACACTTGCGCGTCGGCGTCGACCACGCAGATGTCGGACGCGGTGATCTCCTGCCACCACAGGCCCCACGGATTGACGAGCATCTCGGTCTGTCCGTCCGGCTGCCAGGTGATGTGTCCCGCCATGTTCTCGGCGAATCCGATGCCGGCCAGGTGGCGGAAGGCCACGGCGAGCGCCTGCTCGTCGGACAGCTCGACCCCGATCGGGGGAACCACCGACGGCGCCCAGACCTCGAGGCCGCCCCGACGCGCGTTAGGAGCATTCATCATCAAGTCTCCGTTCTGGCTCGAATATCCTCGCGGAGCCGGCCTTTGGCAACCTTCCCGCCGGACGATCGTGGCAGCTCGTCGACCACGATGAGCCGTTCGGGCAGTAGCTCCTTGGATACCCCCAGCGCCAACAGGTGTTCGACGAGCTCGGGCAGGTCCAGGGTGGCGGCGTCGACGAGTTCGGCGTAGAGGCAGACCTTTTCGCCGAAGACCGGATCGGGCATCGCGACGGCCGCCGCCACCCCGATGGCGGGGTGGGTCGTGACGGCGTCCTCGACCTGGGTCGCGCTGATATTCTTGCCGCCGCGCAGGATGAAGTCGGAGGTTCGCCCGGTGACGGTCAGATAGCCGTCCGCGTCGATTTCGCAGATGTCGCCCATGCGCATCCAGCCGTCGCGGGTGAACAGTTTGTCGTGGTCGGTCCCGCCGAGGTAGCCGAGGCTGGTCGCCGGGCCGCGGCATGCGGGCTGGCCCCGTCCCGTCGCGGTGACGTCCCGTTCCCCGTCGAAGAGCCGGACGGCCATCTCGGGGACGATCCGGCCTCCGGTGCGCAGCCGGCGTTCGCGTGAGTCGTCCATCGTGGTCGCGCTGAGCATCCCGGTTTCGTTCGAGCCGTAGAACTGCAGAATCGTGGCGCCGGTGAGCTCCTCGAACTCGACGGCCGGCCGGTATGGCAGCGCCTCGCCGCCGGTGAACACGACGCGCAGCGAACTCAGGTCGTAGCCGCGGGTGGCGGGATCCGCCATCAGCATGGTCAATTGCGTGCTGACACAACACAACACGCTGACCTTGTGCCGGGATATCGCCTCGCAGGTCGCCCTCGCACCGAACCGTTCCAGGATCACCGCGGTGGCGCCGAGATAGATCGGCGTGGTGTGGCTGGTCCATAGCCCGAAGCCGAACGGCGTCGGTATGACGGGCAGGATCGTGTCCTCCGGCGTCAACCGCCCGTTGGCGACGGCCTTCTGGTGGAAGTAGTACCAACGATTCTGGGTGTGCACCACGCACTTGGGCAGGCCGGTGGTCCCTGAGGTGGAGTTGATGAGGAAGACATCGTCGGGGCCGAGTCGGGACTCGCCGGTCAGCACCTTGGGCGGTACCGGAACGTTCAGTCGAGGCCTGCCGGCGTCAACGGTCAAGACCAGGGTGGGCAGCGAAAGCTCGTCGGCGACAGTCGCGGATTCCCTGCCGCGCTGCTGATCGCTGATCAGGATCTGCGGCTGCGAGCTGCGCAGGATCGCCGTGACCTCACGGCTGCCGGCGCGCGCGCCGACGCCGACGACGACGGCCCCGCACCGCTCGATCGCCACGAACAGCACGTGGAGGGCGGCGGAGTCGCCGTGCCACACCGCCACCCGATCGCCGGGTGCCACTCCCGCACCGGCCAGCTGTTCGGCAACATCGGTTGCGGCACTGTCGAATTGGCTCCAGGTCAGCGACGTCCCCGGATGATCGACGTAGGCGAGACGATCCGGCGACTGTTCGGCGTTGCGGCGCACCGCGTCCGACAGTGTCGTGTCAGACCAGAAGCCGGCGGCACGAAACCGGGCCGAGTCCTCGTCGGTGAACGCCGGCGAGGACTCGGACTCCATGGCCAGATCATAGGAAAGCCGCGAACGGCGCTGTCAGCAAGTCGGGTCGTTGCCTTCGCGGCCCCGGCTGCTAGGGATTCTGTGGGCCCAGACCT
Source organism: Mycobacterium sp. 852002-30065_SCH5024008 (assembly GCF_001665645.1). Lineage (NCBI taxonomy): Bacteria > Bacillati > Actinomycetota > Actinomycetes > Mycobacteriales > Mycobacteriaceae > Mycobacterium > Mycobacterium sp. 852002-30065_SCH5024008. Next base: position 14,972 of record NZ_LZSZ01000140.1, read on the forward strand.
GGAGCGGGGCGCTGTGGATCGACGGCGATGGCGGGAGGGCGGGGACGCGGCGGCGGGTGGCAGTGCTGAACACATCCGCAGTTCAAGCCGATGATGCAGCCACCCCCGCCAACAGGCTGAACGGGCAAGGCGCCCCCACCCGGCGCCGGCGCCGGCGTCGCGCTGGAAGAAGGAGGGCTCGCAGCCTTAGCGTTCGTGTCCCCGGGCGACCACGCGAACGCCACGACGAGTGCCGCAACGACACCACACAACCCCGCCACGGGCCGGGCTTGTCGCTTGTTCACAATTCCGCAGTGTAGTTACTCGCCGCGGGCCACGCATTTGCGCGGCCGGACTGGGGATTCGACGGCGCCGAGGCGGGAGGTGCGTGCTGGGGATCGCCGGCGCCGTCCGGAGGACGTGGGTGCGGCGGCGATTGGCAGTGTTGAACACATCCGCAGTTGAGTCCGATGAAGCAGGGAGAGCTGGGCGGTCCGCCCCGGAAGGCACTGTCGTGGGTCGATGAGGATGGGGACGGCGCAACGGTTTTGGTCATTGCAGTCGTTGCGGTGACGTCGAACGGCGTGAAAACCAGTGCGGCCAGGCAGGCGCTCACCGCCGCCGTCCGGGCTTGTCCATTCCCCACGCCTCCCCATCGTAGTTATTCGCTGCGCGATGCGCAGGACACGCGCGGACTTGAAAGAACAATCCAAGAAGTCGCCAAGAATCCTCCAAGGACGGCCACCGACGGTGAAGTCGCCCGGCGCGCTTTGGGATCGGTAGCGCCACGGGTGATTTGCACTTGCCCCACCACCGCTGCGACCCGCAGCGACCTATACGGAGGTTATAGCGGATGAAAAGCAAGGTCGTCGTGCTACTGGCCGGCGGGATGCTCGCGCTAGTGCTGCTGACGCGCTACTTCGCGCTGAGCCGGGCCGGCGTGCCGTTGGGGTGGATGCTCTACCTCGGCCTGCCGATCACCGGCGCCGGCGTGCTGTTCGCCCTGCGGCTCATCGGCCTGGGCGAGGGGTGGAGCACCAAGGGCGCCACACTGCAGCACAACGGCGGCATCCACGCTCACCCGGCCGCGCTCCCGCTCTCCGAACCGCCGCTTTCCGAGCGCCTCAAGCAGCTGGAGGACCTGCACGCCAGGGGCGCGATCTCCGACACCGAGTACAGCGCCCGGCGCCTACACATCATCGCCAGCATGTAGGTCGGCCGCGTCGGTCCGCCGGCGCGCCGTTGCCGCGCGGACCGCGTAGATCGCGGCGCTGACCCCGAACATCGCCGCCGTCAGCAACAGCCAGCGCCCCAGAAAGGGGTCCTGCGTCTGACCGGTCGCGGCCGAATAGGTGGCGCCGCCCTGCTTGATGATGCCCGGAAGGAACACCAGCAGCGCCAGGCCCGCGCCCAGCGCTGGCACCCGGATGTAATTGATCACCCGCACGGGCGGTGCTGCGAGCCGGCCGACGGTCCCCGACAGCAGCCGGTCGAGAAACGCATAGATGGGGAACAACACCAGGTCGTGGGCGACGATGGCCGCGGCGAACCACACGATGATCGACTGCCACCACACCTGTGGGTTCCACAGCGTGACCGGTTTGATCATGACCACCACGTAGCCCAGGAGCGCAAACCCGGCGATCAGGGTCAGCAGATGCCACGGGTAGGACCCGTAGACCCTTGCGAAACCCCTTCGGGCACTACGCATTTGCGGCCGCCTGGAAGGCTATCGACTCCACCCATTTGGTGTTGTGCACCCCGGGCATCGCCGGCACGATGATGCGCGCCGGGAAGCCATGGTCCGGCGACAGGTCGGCGCCGTTGACGCGCAACGCCAGCAGCGCATCGGGGTGCAGCACCTGGCTCCCTTGCAGTGTCGCGCGGCCGAATGCGCCGGAGCGCTCCAGCGACGCGACATGCGCCGAGGCCGGCGCGGGAACGCCGGCGAGCCGGGCCAGGTCCGCCAACCGCACCCCGGCCCAGGTTTGGGTGGTCGACCAGCCTTCCACGCAGGCGATCGGCAGGACGGCGGTGCGCTGCGGCATGGCCAGCAGCGCGGTGCGGTCCAGTACCACGGGGCGAGGACCGCCGGTCACGGTGAGCCGCCAGCGCTCGCCGGTGTTCTCGGCGGAAATTCCGGCGACTACCGCGGTTCGGTTGATCTCGAAGTCGTTGGGCCCATCGCCACGGGTGCGCCCCCGCGGCAGCAGCAGCGCGGCGGGCCGCGTGTAGCCGCCCAGCGTCTGGCCCGCGGTGATGACCGCCAGGAACAGCGCGCCGCCGCCCACCAGCGCCAGGGCGCCGCGGCGGCTCACCGTCGCGGGGTGCGGGTCCGCGGCGACCAGCCCGTCCGGCTCCCACGCCTGGGCGGTGGTGTCCGCAGGCCCGGTGCGCAGGACGTCGCGCGGTGAGATCGAGCGCAGGCCGGACCACATGGCCGGGATCTTGATCGTGATATGCACGACGAACCCGGCGATGAACACCCACGCGCCGAAGTAATGCGCGGTGTAGAAACTGAACCCGAAGATATAGTCGTACTGGATGTTCAGCACGCCCGTCACGATCTCGAACAGGACGCCCCCGACCAGCATCAGCAGCGAAACCCGTTCCAGCAGTTGAGCTATCGATCGGGCCGGCGGCCATGCGAACAGCCTCGGTATCACCGACCACAGCTTGGCCAGCACCACCGGGATCAGGATCAGCCCGAGCCCGACGTGCAGTCCTTGGGTCAGCCGATACAGCCATGAGGGGTTGGTAGGCCAATCGAACGTCGGCAGCTTCAGCCACCCGACGTCCCCCGGGATGGCTTGGCCGAACCGCGGCCCATAGGCGACATACGACAGCAGGCCGGTGATGATGACGATGGGCAGCGTGACCAGCAGCACCGAACCGAACACGGACGTCAGCCAAGGACCCCGGAGCGGGCTGCGCCACCGTTGTGCCTGCCTGACACCCGGCGGCGGGTGCTCGTCCAGCAGGCGCCACAACCGCGCGGGAAACCCGTAACCTCCGGCATCGGCCGTCGGCCCGGTGTCATCGATATCGGATCTGCGGATGCGGGGCATCATCGATGATCATCCACGACCGGCGGACGGAAATGGTTCAGATTCGGAGTCTGTTCACACTCGGCGGCCGGGTCAGTCCTTGCCCCGCGGCGGTGGCTCAACCTCGACGCCCGTGGAGTCGTGTTCGGGTCCCGCGGCCGGGTGTTCGGCCGGGACGCGATCGCGGAACCGGGCGCTTTCGCTGGGCCGCTCGGGATCGGGCCGATGCACGTTGCCGTGGTAGGGCCCCGGCTTCGGTCGGGGCTTTCCACCCGGGAAAGCCAGGCGGAATATGCTGCGGTGCACCGTCCCCCACTGCTTCGAGAAACGGCCGGAGTTGTACGGCAGCTCGTAGCGCTCGCAGATGTCTTTGACCTGCGGCGCGATCTCCGAGTATCGACTACTCGGCATGTCCGGGTAGAGGTGGTGCTCGACCTGGTAACCGAGATTGCCGCTGATGAGGTGGAACAGCGGGCCGCCATCGATGTTCGCGGCGCCGAGCAATTGGCGTACATACCAACCACCGCGGGTTTCGTTCTCGACTTCTTCCTGCGTGAACGTGTACGTCTGGTCCGGGAAGTGGCCGCAGAAGATGATGGCGTGCGCCCAGACGTTGCGGATGACGTTGGCCAGCGCGTCGGCGGTCAGGGTGCGCAGGTAGGTGCTTTCGACGCCGGGCGCGACTTTGTCGAGGAAGTTCGCCGCCTTGGCGGCCCTGCCCTTGTTGGAAACCCGACGGATCCTCCTGCCGATGCGGGACTGCGCCGGCTGTTCGAGCCGGCCGCGCAACGCCAGTTGGGTGAGGGCGAACGCCCCGGCACTGATGGCCGGCCACCCGAGGTAGTCCTTATAGATCTGCGCGCGCGCCTTCACGCCGATGCCCCGCAGGTCCTTGCGCACCTCCGACCACGGCTTCTCGCGTTTGCGTATCGCGTCTATGTCCAGGTCGTGGACGGCCACACCCCACTCGAACAGCAGCGTCAGCAGCAGGTTGTAGATCGGTTGGCCCAGGTAGCGCGGAGCCCACTTCTGGTTGGGGTCGATTCGCATGATCTCGTAGCCGAGATCCTTGTCCTTGCCGAGAATGTTCGTGAACGTGTGGTGGATGTAGTTGTGGGAGTGCTTCCACGACTCGGCGGTCGACGCCGTGTCCCAGTCCCAGACCGAGGAGTGGATGTCGGGATCGTTCATCCAATCCCATTGACCGTGCATCACGTTGTGGCCGATCTCCATGTTCTCCAGAATCTTGGCCATGGAGAGACAGGCGGTGCCCAGCAGCCACGCGGTCTTCGATCGCGAAGCCAGCAACAGCACCCGGCCGGCCACGACGATCTGACGTTGTGCCGAGATGACGTTCTTGATGTAGCGCCGGTCGCGGTCGCCGAGATCGGCGAACACGTCGTCGTGGATCGCGTCGAATTCCTTCGCGAGTTTTTCGAGTTCTTGTTCCCCAAGTCGGGACAGCGGGCTCTCCCCGGCCCTCTTCACGGCAGTTGTCACAAGCCGCTCCTTTCGATCAGAGTTCGAGTTCGACGTCGCCCTCGGCGGTATTGATGCAGATTCGGACGTCCTGTCCGGTCGGTTCGATCACGTCGCCCGAGCGCAGGTCGCGGAGCTTGCCTGACTTCAACGTGCCGACACAGGTGTGGCAGATGCCGATCCGGCAGCCGAATGCGAGGTTGAGACCGGCCTTCTCACCCGCCTCGAGAATCGATGTGCCGCCGTCACATTCGACTTCCTTGTCGCTGTCGAGGAAGCACACCGTGCCGCCCTCGCCGGCGTTCGCGTCGCCGCCTATCTTCGGTTGGAACCGCTCGAAGTGCAGGCGTTCGCGATCCCCGTTTTCTTCCCAGTGCTCGATCAGGGCGTCGAGCATTTCGCCGGGACCCGAACAGAACGCCTCGCGCTCTCGCCAGTCGGGGCACAGGTCATTGAGGTCCTCGGGTGTCAGCCGCCCCTGCTCGGAGGTGAGGCGCAGATCCAGCCGCATCCCGTCGTGGCGGCCGGCGAGCTCGTCGAGCGCGTCGGCGAACATGGTCTGCTCGCGGGTGCGCGCGGAGTGAATGACCACCACGTCGCCCAACTCGTTGCTGCTATCGAGGCTGCGCAGCATGCTGATGATCGGCGTGATGCCGCTGCCGGCGCTGATGAACAGCATCTTGTCCGGCACGGGCTCGGGCAGCGTGAAGACCCCCTCGATCTCGCCGAGCCGCACCAGATCGCCGGGCTGAATTTTGTGCACGAGATACGGCGACACCGCGCCGCCGTCGACCCTCTTGGGCGTGACGCTGATGAGTCCGTCTTTGGGCGAGGGATCCGACGTCAGCGAGTACGCGCGCCAGTGGTAGACGCCGTCGATGACGACGCCGAGGCGCACATACTGACCGGGCTTGTGGCCCGGCCACTCGTATCCCGGGCGGATCAGAATGCTGGCCGCTTCCGAGCCCTGCTGCTCGATGGCTTCGACCTTCCCGCGCAGCTCTTTGGTGGTCCACAGCGGATTGATCATCTCGAGGTAGTCGTCCGGCTGGAGCGGGCTGAACAAGCGCCGCACCGCCCGCAGGAACAATCGTCGTCCCCGTGGGACCTGGGGCTCGGCGCCTCGTTCAGCCATGCCGATAGAGTACACAGTTGTACACTCACTTTAAACGTCCGTATTGAATTGCCTTGTAGCGCATTGTTCAACAGGCACTCAATGGCAATAGAAAGAACGCATAGCTGTTCACTGCTCGTGATCGCGGCCCGGCCGGGGCTGACGCCATGCGTAAGTGTGACGTGCCCGGACTGCGCCCTGCCCAAACATTTGTTCAGAGAATTCTCAGCCGGCCGCCCGCCCCGCACAGCTCGGTGCTGACGCCTATTGTTCGAGGTGTGCTGATCGGCTTCCTTCTCGCGTTGGGCTGCTCGGTTTGTTACGGCACCGCGTCGGTGTTGCAGGCGGCGGCGACGCGATCGGTGGAAGCCGGCAGCGGCTCGGGCGTCGATACCGTGCTGTTGATGCGCGCCGCCCGGCAGTGGCGGTACCTCGTCGGCGTCGGCCTGGACGGCGTCGGATTCCTCCTGCAAGTGGCGGCGCTGCGCCTGGTGCCGATCTATGTGGTCGCCGCGGCGTTGGCCGCCTCGATCGCCGTCACCGGCATCGCATCCGCCTGGCTGCTGTCGGCGCGATTGTCTCCCTCCGAATGGACCGCGGTGGGCGTGGTCTGCGCGAGTCTGGTCGTCCTCGCACTCGCGGCCGGGCCCGGGCACTTCCGGCACGCCCCGGCCGGTCTCGGGTGGGCTCTGCTGGGCGTGGTGGCCGCGATCTTCATTGCCGGTGCGGTGACGGGCCGACTCCCGGACCGGCCGCGCGCGCTGGCGCTGGGGCTGGCGGCCGGGACCGGTTTCGGGGTAATCGAGGTCGGCGTGCGGCTGATCGAGGTGATCGATCCGACCAAACGCGCCTTCTACACCAATCCGGCGCTGTACGCGGCGGCCGCGGGCGGGGCCGCCGGCTTCCTGCTGCTGACCTCCGCCCTGCACCGTGGGTCCGTGACCACGGCCGTCGCCGGGATGGTCATCGGTGAAACCATCGCGCCCGCGTTCGTCGGCGCGGTATGGCTGGGCGACAGCGCGCGTGACGGGCTCGGCTGGCTGGTCATCGCGGGCTTCGTGGTGGCGGTCTCGGCGACACTCGTGCTGGCGCGGTTCGGGGAAGCGCCGCAGGAGGTTCCCGAATCGGCTCAGGCCGACGAAGCCGTCAGCTGACGGTAGGCCGTCCCGCGCGCCGGGCGCGTCCACAACACGCCGCCCTCGGCGCTGACGCCCGCGGCCGTCAGCGCGCGCTTGAGGATCTTGTTGGTCGCCGTCGTCGGCAGCTCGGCGTTGATGCGCACATACCGCGGCCAGGCCTTGGGCGACAGGTCCGGTTGTGCGGCGAGGAAGCTCGCGAAGCCTTCTGGCCCCAACCGCGCCCCGTCTCGCAACACCAGCGCGGCCATCACCTGGTCGCCGACCCGCTCGTCGGGCACCGCGTAGACCGCGACCTGGCTCACCTCCGGCAGGCGTTCCAGAATCCGCTCGATCGGCCCCGCCGCCAGGTTCTCGCCGTCCACCCGCATCCAATCCGCGGTGCGGCCGGCCAGGTAGATCCAGCCGTCGGCGTCGCGGTAGGCCAGATCGCCCGACCAGTACATGCCGTGCCGCATCCGCTGCGCGGTCGCGGCCGGGTCGTTGTAGTAGCCCACGAACGGGCCCGCGCCCTGGGTGTTGACGAGCTCGCCGACCGCGTCGTCGAAGTTCGTCAGCGCCCCGTGTTCGTCGAATTCCGCGACCGCGCACTCGGTGAGCGTCAACGGGTTGTAGATGCTGACTCCCGCATATGGTTTCCCGATCGATCCGGGCGGGGTGCCGTCCTCGCGGACGACGATCACCGCGAACTCGCTGGAACCGAAGCTGTCCACCACGCGGCAACCGAAACGCCTTGCAAATTCGGCGATGTCGCGGTCGGTCGCCTCGTTGCCGAACGCCACCCGCAGCGTGTTGTCGGCGTCGTCCGGCCGCTCGGGGGTGGACAGGATCAACGCGAGGGGCTTGCCGACGTAGTTGAGGTACGTCACGCGGTGACGGCGCACGTCGTCGAGGAAACGTGACGGCGAGAACCGGGCCGGGACCATGGTGGCGCCGGCACCGATCGCGACCGCCCATCCGGCGGCGATGCCGTTGGAGTGAAAGAGCGGCATCGACAGGTAGCAGACGTCCTCGGCGGTGACGTCGTACTGGAAGATCAGGCTGGCACCGCACATGACCGCCATCGCGTGCGCGAGCCGGACGACCTTCGGGTCACCACTGGTCCCGGAGGTGAAGATCATCATCAGCGTGTCCCCGCCGGTGACCTCGCGGTGCGGAACCAGGGGCGGCGCGGCGGCCACCAGTTCGGCGTAGCGCCGATCCGTCACGTCCAGCACCTGAATCCCGTTGAGGTCCAAGCCATCCAACAGTTCGCGGTGTTCCGGGTCGACGAGTAGCAGCTGGCAGTCGGACCGCCGGATGTCGGCCAGCAGCCCGGCCCCGCGCCGCGTGGTGTTGATCCCGCACAGCACGTAGCCGCCCAGCGCGGCGGCGGCCATGGCGCGCAGCATCGCCGGGGAGTTGGGCAGCAGGGCCCCGACGTGCAGCGGATGCGCCGGGTCGGCAATCCCGATCAGCGCGGCGGCCTCCGCCTCGGCCTCGGCGAGGTGTTCGCGCCACGTCCAGGTGTGCTCGCCGGAGGAGAGGGCCGGGGTGTTGTCGCCACGACGTTGCCGCAGCAGCTGCTGGACCGTCTCGATCATCGGGTGGTCAGCACCAGCCCGGCGTAGTGGCGACGCGCCACATCATCGCAGTGGCGCCGATACGTGCCGAACCCACCGGCGTACGGCATGAAAATCCGTTTCTTGCCTTCGATATTGGCGCCCAGGTACCACGACGAGGCCGCTTTCGGGAAGAGCGTCCGCTCGGCCGCCTGCCCGACGTGGTCGGTCCAGGCCTCGGCGGCGTCGCGGCGCGGCTCCACCTCCGTCACCCCAAGGCGGCGGGCGGTCAACACCAGCTCGACGACCCAGTCGACCTGCACCTCGGCGTGCAGCACCATGTTGGCGAGCACCGACGGGCTGCCGGGGCCGCTGATGGTGAACAGATTCGGCAGGCCCGGCACCATCAGGCCGAGGAACGTCAGGGGTCCGTCGGCCCACAAGTCGCGCAGTCGCACTCCCCCGGGCCCCTCCGGGTCGATGCGGGTCAGCGCGCCGGTCAGCGCGTCGAAGCCGGTGGCGAAGATCAGCACATCGCAGGGATAGGTCGCGGCGCTGGTTCGCACGCCGTCGGCGGTGATCGCCTCGATTGGCTCGCGGCGCAGGTTCACCAGCGCGACGTTTTCGCGGTTGAACGCGGCGTAGTAACCGCCGTCGGTGCAGATCCGCTTCGTCCCTATCGGGTGGTCGACGGGTATGAGGTCGGTGGCCACGCCCGGATCCGCGACGATTTCGCGGATCCGCTCCTCGGCGAACTCCCGGGCGATGTGGTTGGCGGCGAGGTCGGAGTTCTGATCGGGAAACGTCTTTGCGAACAGCACCCCACCCTCGCGCCAGCGGCGCCACAGTGCCTCGGCGCGTTCCTGTGGGTCGGTGTCGACCGCGTTCTTGTGGTACGTGCCGTGCGGGGTGCCCGCAGCCGCGTAGGCCGCGGCGCGGCGGCGCTCGGGATACTGCTCCCGGATCTGTTGCTGCTCCTCCGGCGTCCAGGGGCGGTTGGGCATCGGAATGCTGTAGTTCGCGGACCGCTGGAATATCACCAGTCGATCCGCCTGCGCGGCGACGATCGGAACCGCTTGGATGCCAGAGGATCCCGTGCCGATCAGGCCCACCCGCTTACCGTGCAGGTCGGGGTCTTCGCGTGGCCACGCGGCGGTGAAGTACACCTCGCCCGCGAAATCGTCGACGCCGGGGATGTCGGGGCGGTTGACCGCCGACAGGCAGCCCGTCGCGCAGATCAGGAACTGCGCGGCGTAGGCCTGACCGTCGCGGGCGCGGACCCGCCATTGGCCATGCTCGAAGGCCGCGCCGACGACGTCGACGCCGAAACGGTAGTGGCGGCGCAGATCGAACCGGTCGGCGACGTGGCGCAGGTAGGCCAGGATCTCCGATTGGGCGGCGAAGCGTTCGGTCCACGTCCAGCTCTGCTGCAGTTCCTCGTCGAATGAGTAGGAATAGTCGACACTTTCTACGTCACACCGGGCGCCCGGGTACCGGTTCCAATACCACGTGCCACCCACGTCGGGCGCCGCCTCGAGGCCGATCACCGACAGGCCCGCCGACGCGGCCCGGTGCACGGCGTAGAGCCCGGCGAACCCCGCGCCGATCACGATCACGTCGGCTTGCGTCATGCCGACTCGCAGAGGGTGGGCTGGAGTAGCTCCCGCAGGTCGGAACAGATCAGGTCACGCGCCGAGGCCGCCGGTGGAAACGACGGAATGGTCAGAAAGCCGTGGAACAGGTCCGGAAAGTCGCGGTGCACCACGCGCACCCCCGCCTCGCGCAACCGGCGCGCATAGCCGCAACCCTCGCTGTGCAACGGATCGAGGCCGGCGGTGACGATCACCGCGGGCGGCAGGTCGGCGTGCGACCCCGCGCGCGCCGGTGCCACCAGGTGGTCCTGGCCCAAAAGCGTTTGGGCGCCCAGATATTGGCGCCAATACCACTGCATGGCGGCGCTGGTGAGGAAGTGGCCGGTGGCGCAGCGTTGATAGCTGTCGGTATCGAAAGACGGATCGATGACCGGATAGATCAGGAGCTGCGCGGCCGGCGCGGCGACGGCACGTTCGCGGCACAGGATGGCGGTGACCGCGGCGAGGTTGCCGCCGGCGCTGTCACCGGCGATGGCGGTCCGCGTCGGGTCGGTGCCGAGTTCGGACGCGTGGTCGACGACCCAGCAGAACGCCGCAAAGGCGTCCATGGCGGCCGCGGGGGCCGGGTGTTCGGGCGCGAGGCGGTAGCCGACCGACACGACGACGGCCTGGGTCCCGCGGGCCAGGGCGCGGCAGAAGCCATCGTGGGACTCGATGTCGCACAACACGAATCCGCCGCCATGGCAGAACACGACCGCGGCGCGGTCTTCCTGCGGCCCGCCGTGCGGGTAGTAGACCCGCGCGGGGATGGCGCCGGCGGGGCCCGGGATCGAGCGGTCCTCGGTGCGGTGCACGTCGTCGATGTTGTCGACGGGCTGGCGCCGCTGGGCGACGGCGGCTCGGGCCTGCGCGGCGGTCATGGTCTCGACGCGCGGGAATCCCGCGTCCAAATCGCGCAGCATCGCCTGGACGCCGTCAAAGGGATCGTCCATGTACACCTCCCGAACTCCTCGTTGAGTCGGTCACGCCGGCCGGTATTTCAATAGGGTGATTCCGTCTTCGGGCAGATCGTAGAACACCGGCTCGACCCGCATGCCGATATGGACCTCGCCAGGGTCGACGTCCACCAGCTCGGTGCTGAATTTCGGTCCCGCGTCCCACTGAACCACGGCCGGCAGCTGCGGTAGCGAACCGGCCCAGGGTGGACCGGTGGGCCTCCGGGCGATCGTGAACGTGTACAGCGTTCCCGCGCCGTCGATTTCGCGCCATTCCAGATCATCGGCCAATGTTCCCGGGGCAAGAGTGCGCGGGTAGAACACGTAGCGCCCCAGCGAGGGTGAGTACTGCACCAGGATGCGGTGCTGGGCCAGGGCGTCCCAGAAGGGCCGCGACACCGGCGTCGGCTCGGGAACGGGGATGCTCATCGCTAGTCCCCCCGCATCAGCAGGGCGACCTGCTCGCTCATGATGCCGCCGTTGCCGGTGACGAAAGCGGTGTGGCAGTCGCGCACCTGCGCATCGCCGGCCCGGCCCATCACCTGCCGGGCACCGTCGACGACGTGGTGCATGCCGCCGGCCATGCCGGCCTGCCCAAACGACAGTTGGCCGCCCGCGGTGTTGAGTGGAAAGTCGCCGCGGTAGGTCAGGTCGTGGTCGGCGATCCACGACATCCCTTCGCCCTTCGCGCAGAAGCCGGCGTCCTCGAGGCTCATCAGGACGGTGATGGTGTAGCAGTCGTAGATCGACGCCATGTCTACCTCGGGCCGGGTCAGGCCGGCCATCGCGAACGCCCGGTCGGCGGCGCGGGCGATCGGGGTGCGCAGCAAGTCCTCGGCGTAGGTCGGGGTCTTGAAGGCGATGTGTTCGCCAAAGCCCTTGATCCACGCCGGGCGGTGGCGGCCGCGCCGGGCGATGTCGGCGTTGGCGATCAGCACGCCCGCTCCCCCGTGCACCCGCATCACGGTCTCCAGCATGTGGATGGGGTCGGCGATCATCGGGCTGGCAAGAACGTCGTCGACAGTGATCGGGTTTCCGTGGAAGACCGCGCCCGGGTGGGCGCACGCGTTGGTGCGCTGGTCGACGGCGATCTTGGCCACCGCCGCAGGGTCGTAGCCGAACTCGGCCGCATAGCGCTGGGCGATCTGCGCGTAGGGCGCGTTCTGGCCGACGTTGCCGTACGGGATCTCGAATTCCGCTTGCGGCGACCCATAGTTGTTCGACGACGCCCCATACCAATTTCCGGCCGGCGGTGGCCGCTTCTCGGACTGCGGCTGGGAAGCCGATCCGGGAACCACGGCAAGGGCCGCGTCGCAGATGCCAAGCTCCACGGCGGCCGCGGCCCGCCAGATCATGCCCGCCGCCGTTGCGCCGCCCAGGTCGACGCGTTCACCGAAATCGAGTGACAGGCCGAGGTATTCGCACAGGGTGGCAGGTGCGAACATCGCCGACTCGGCGATGCCGTGGGTCAGCAGGCCGTTGACGCACGCGGCATCCACGCCGGCGTCCTCGATCACCATCCGCGCGAGCATCGCGTACTGGTCGAGGGTGAACAGCGGCGGGCTGGTGGGACGCCGTTCCCCCGGCAGCTCGGCGATGCCGACGATCGCGGCCTCGCCCCGCAGCCCGGTCACTGATCGGCTCCCCGAGGCGTTCCGCGGCGGGGCAGTTCGACCGTCGCCGTGCCGGGCATCAGCACCGTCGCCTCGCGGCGGCCGGCGATGTCGAGGTCCACCAGCCCGGCGCCCCGGTCGGAGAGGCGTTTGCCGGTGACCGTGCCACCGAAGCTCAGTGGCTGGCCGGGGTGGGCGACCGCGCGGTTCTGGACGGAGAATGACACCAGCCGGCCATGCCCGCCGATCCAGTCCCCGATGGCCCTGCCGAGCAGCGCGGCCTGCAGCGGGCCGTGGACCAGCACGTCGTCGTAGCCCTCGACCGTGCGCGCCCAGTCCTTGTCGTAATGGATGCGGTGGCCGTTGTAGGTGGCGGCGCTGAAGAAGAACAACTGCGTCTCGTCGACGGTGGCGGTGAGTTCGGGCATCGCGTCACCCACCTCGACGTCCTCATAAAAGACTTGGTCGGCCATGACGCTCCTAGGGACGGGCGATCATCGAAGTCGATGCTTCGGCGAGCAGCTCTCGGTGCTGGTTGCGGTATACCGTGTGCCAGGTGACTAACACGAATCTGCCGGAGCGGCCCTGCTTTTCGACGATCGATTCGATGCTGCGCACCATTTCGATGTCGTCGCGGTGATAGGCCGGCAGGTGGAAGGTGAAGCTCTCGCCGCCGGCCATCCGCTTGGGAGCGCGCGGAAAGGCGAGGCTGCCCGAGATCGCGCCGGAGGAACCGTCGGGCCGCAGTGCCTCCAGGTGCGTAACACCGAGCACCGCGTACTGCAGAAACAGCGGAGGGCAGATGATGTCACGAAAGCCGTTGGCCCTGGCGTAGTCCGGGTCGAACCATAACGGATTGTGGTCACCGATCGCCGCCGCCCAGCGTTGCCAGTCACGCCGGTTCATTTCGCCCGTCGCCGTGGCGGCGACGGTGCCGACGCGCGACGCGGATTCGGCATCGATCAAGCTGTCGTGTTCATTCGAGCTCATCCAGGCTCCTCCGAGTGCAAGGTCTCCTCCAGCCACGATGCGGCGACGTCCGCCCCGCCGCCCCACGTCGAGCCCCGCCGTGCCCGCTCGGTCCACAGATGCAGGTCGGTTTCGGTGACATATCCCATGCCGCCGTGCAATTGGTGGGCGTCCAATGTGATCAGCCTGGCCGCGCCGGCCGCGTGCATGCGCGCGATGGCGGTCTCCCGGGTCGCCGTGCGACCGCGTGCGATCCAGAAGACCGCCGCGTGCGCGGCCAGCCGCGCCGCCGCCACGGCGATGTGCATGTCCGCGACCAGGTGCTGGGCGGCCTGGAACGACGCGATGGGCCGGCCGAACTGGTGACGCAGCGTGGTGTATTCGACGGTGCGGTCGATGACCGCCTGCCCGACTCCCACCAGGTCCAGCGATCCCAGTGCCACCGCCGCATTGGCCAACCGCCGCAGTTTCACGGCGGAGACGTCGCCGAGCAGCGCGTCGGCGGGGACCATGACGTCGTCGAAGCGCACGGTGAACGCCCGGTTCCCGCCGGCCATGGCGAGCGGTTTCGTGACCACCCCGGTTGCGTTGGTGTCGACGATGAAAGCGAACGTATGTTCTTGCGCCGCAGCCGAAATCACGATGATGTCGGCGACGTCGGCGTCGGCGACGTAGTCCGCGGTGCCGTTCAGCCGCCATTGCCCCGACACGGGGTCGGCGCGGAGGGCAGCCGACACCACGGCCGCGTCGCGGGCGCTCCACAGCGCCGTGGTGCCGCGAACGGTGCCGCGGGCCAGGGGCGGCAGCCAGGTGCCCTTGGCATTCGGGGAGCCGAGCTGGTCGACCGCGAGCGCCGCTTGAATGCTGCTGTGGATCGTCGTCGGGCACAGCGCGCGTCCGGCCTCGGTGTAGAAGACGGCGAGATCGTCGAGCGAGCCGCCGGAGCCGCCGTATTCCTCGGCGATGGCCAGCCCGAGGACGCCCGCGTCGTTCAGCGCCTTCCACAGCGCCGGGGTGCGACGGTCCGCGCCCGGTTCGTTCAGCGCGCGCACCAACGGCACTGGGCTCTCGGCCGCCAGCAGGGCGCGCAACGCCGAGGCGAACTCGCGCTGCTCAGCGGTGGGTATCGCCTTCATCTGATTACTGTGCGTTCCCGTCAGCGCCCATAGCTGGGCATCTTGTGCCCGCGCTGGGCGACGATGTCGCGGAGCACCTCGTTGGTGCCGCCGCCGAAACGCATCAAGGGCGCGGCCCGATAGAGCCGCTCGAACTTGCCGCCCAGCGGCGCCTCTTGGCTGCGGTGCGCCAACAAACCGTCCGGGCCGAGCAGGTCGAGCGCGAGCACCGCGATGCGCTGGCGCAGTTCACTGGTGAAGATCTTCTCGACGCTGACCTCCACCGAAGGGATGACGCCGCTGTCGAGGATCGACGCGGCCTCGTAGCCCATCAGGGTGGCCACCGCCACGTCGGCTTCCGTCTGCGCGAGCCGGCGCCGCAGCGACGGGCTGTCGGAGGGCACCGTCCCATCTCGGCGCGGCACCCGCGCCAGCTCACGCAGCTCCTCAACGGCGCGATTCAGGTCGCCCGCGTTGGTCAGCGCGCCGCGTTCCAGGTCGAGCGCGCCGGTGATGTACGTCCAGCCGCGGTTGACCTCGCCGACCAGGTTGGTGACCGGCACCCGCACGTCACGGAAGTGCACCTCGTTGGTGCGATAGCCCGACCACGCGTACAGCGGCCTGATCGTCACGCCGGGACTGTCGATCGGCACGATGATGACGGAGATGCCCCGATGGCGACCGGCATTCGGATCGGTACGCACGCAGAGCCACTCGTGGGTGGCGCGCTGGGCGCCGCTGTTCCAGATCTTGGTGCCGTTGATCACCCATTCGTCGCCGTCGCGGACGGCGCTGGTGCGCAAATTGGCCAGGTCGGTTCCGGCCTCGGGCTCGGAATATCCGACGGCACAGACCATTTCGCCCCTGGCGATGAGCGGCAGCCATTCGGTTTTGTTCCGTTCGGTGCCGTGGCGCATGATCATCGGCGCGACGGAGGTGACAGTCAGGTCGGGCCCGGGGACGCCCCAGTACTCGAATTCGCTCATCAACAGGTGCAGGTGGATGGCGCCCAGCCCCAGCCCGCCGTACTCGCGGGGCCAGTTCAGCCCGAACCAGCCCTTCCCCCCGATCTTGCGACGAAACCGCGCCACCTCGCCGCCGGGGAACTCCAGGTCGTGCTCGGCGAGCTCGGCTCGCAACTCCGGGGTGACGTTGTCGTGCAGGAACTCGCGGACCTCGGCCAGCCAGGCGCGCTGCCCGGCGTCGAGTTCGAAATCCATTCCGGCGCCACTGCCTTTCTGCAGCCTTTCTGAAAGGCTTTCCACCAAGCAGCGCCAGCGTAACGCCAAGGCGAGATCGCGCCAGGGATTTCGTCGTGACGTCGCCCTCGGCGCGCGGAGGAGATCGTCTGCGCGTCCCGACTGTAAATACGCTGTCAAACTCCCGTTAATTCGTATCGGCGCTCTCGCAGATCCGCGGCATCGCTGCCAAGCTTTTTACATCGGCCGGTCGATGCTGACCAGGCACTCTGCCCAGCCGCAGCCTGAGGGAGAAGTCATGCCCACTGTTGAGACCCGCCTCCGCGAAGACATGCGCAACTATGCCGTCGAATTGCGCCAACTGGCGTACACCCTGCCGCTGGGCGTCGGCGAGCATGCACTCCTGGAATTGTCCGACCGCATGCGGACGGCCGCGGAGCAGGCAATCCGCAAGGGAGCCTGACCGAGCGCCGCCTCAGCCGCCCTTGAGCCGGATCTTCCAGCGGACGAAGCTCAGGTAGAACACGCTGATAACCACCAGCATCGCGATGTCGAACCACCAAGCGCCCGGCGTGTGATGCCAGTGGGCGTCCTTCGGGCTGAGCGGGCCGGGCACCAATTTGGTCAGGTCGGCGGTCGAGGCCGACGCCGCGAACCCCCAGCGCGCCGGGGTCGCCCAGGACATCTGGTCCAGCCCGAGCCGCCCGGTTACCGGGATCATGCCGCCGGAGAACACCAGCTGCGACATGACCGCCACCACCAGGAGCGGCATGATCTGTTCGTTCGACTTGGCGATGGCCGACAGTGCCAGCCCGAGCATCGCCGAGGCCACGCACGTCAACGCGACGTCGGCGAACAGTTCGAGACCCGGCCGGCCGAGCGCCACGGCACCCTGGGTCGGACCGCCCTTGCCGAGCAGCACGATGATGGTCACGATCGCCGATTGGATGACCGCGAAAATCGTGTAGACGCAGACCTTCGCCATCAGGTACGCGCTGGTCGACAGGCCGACCGCCTGTTCGCGCAGGAAGATCGGGCGTTCGCCGATCAGGTCGCGGATGGTCAGCGCGGTCCCCATGAACACCGCGCCGACGTTGAGCAACACCAGGATCTGCCCGGGCTCGTTGGGTGCAGCGCCCATGGGATTGGGGATGCCGAATCCGACGTTGCCGGGCACCGACATGGACAGCGAACCCATGATGAACGGCAGCACCGCCAGGAAGACGAAGTAGCCGCGGTCGGAGAAGATCAACCGGACCTGGCGCCTGGCGATCGTGGAGAACTGCCGGAAGAGGCTCGTGTGCGACGGGTCGCCCAGGTCGGCGGGCTGCTGGGCGGGGGGCGGCGGCGGCTGCGGCCCCGTGCGCGCCAGGTACCGCGCCTTGGACCCGTCAGGGTCGCCCGCGACCGTGCTGAAGATGTCGGCCCAGTTCGTCGTGCCCATGGCCGGCCCGATCTGGCTGGGCGGCCCGCAGAAGGCGGTCTTGCCGCCGGGCGCCAGCAGTAGGACCTGATCGCAGACGTCGAGGTACGTCAGCGAGTGGGTGACCACGAGCACCACACGTCCGGCGTCCGCCAGCTGCCGCAGCATGGTCATCACCTGGCGGTCCAGCGCCGGGTCCAGCCCCGAGGTCGGCTCGTCGAGGATCAGCAGCGACGGCCCGGTCAGCAGCTCCAGGGCGACCGAGGCGCGCTTGCGCTGGCCACCGGAGAGCTTGTCGACCCGGGTGTGCAGGTGCTGGGTCATCTCGAGTTCCTCGAGGACCCGGGCCACCACCTGAGCCCGGTCGTCCTTCGTAGTGTCCGGGGGCAGCCGCAGCTCGGCGGCGTACATCAACGCCTGCTGCACCGTCAGCTGTCCGTGCACCACGTCGTCCTGGGGGACCATGCCGATTCTGCTGCGCAGCGAGGCGTACTCGGCGTGCACGTTGTGGCCCTCGAACGCGACCGTGCCCCTGGTCGGGTGCGTGTATCCCGCGACCAACCGGGCGAACGTCGACTTGCCCGCACCCGAGGGGCCGATGACGGCCGTCAGCGTTCCGGGCTGCGCGCCCAGCGAGATGTCGTCGAGCAGCGTCTTGTTGTTCTCGATCGTCCAGGTCACCCCGCGCACGTCCAGGCCGCCCGTGGGGGTGGCGGTCGCGCTCTCGTCGCGGCGGGCCAGCGTGCCGCCGGCGAAGACGAGGTCGATGTTGCCGATCGTGACGACGTCGCCGTCGTGGAGCACCGCCGTGTCGACCCGCGCGCCGTTGACGAAAGTGCCGTTGATGCTGCGGTTGTCGTGGATCTCGGTGCCGTGCGGCGTCGGGACCAGGGTGGCGTGGTGGCGGGACGCCAGCACTTCGGGAATGACGATGTCGTTGTCGTTGGCCCGGCCGATTTTGATCGCGCCCGGTGCGGACTCCAGCCCGGCTTTGCCGGGCCGCAGGATCTTCAGCATCGATGTCGCGAGGTTCGCCGCATCACCACCGACGCGCCCGGTCTCCGGCCCGGCCGGCTGCTGCGGCTGGGCCGGGGGGACATTCATCGGCGACGAGCGGTAAATGTGCGGGGCGTGTTGCGGTCCGCTCGGCGGGGTCGCCGGTTGGCCACCGGTCGGGTATCGGGGCTGGGGAGCGGACGGGTGGCTCGGCATCGATCCGCTCGGCGGGTGGACGGGCTGCGGTCCGCTGGGCTGATGCGTGGGCTGCCGGAAAGCGGCCGACGGCGAATGCTGGGGCTGGCCGGGCCAGGGCGCGCTGGGCGGCTGGGTCTGCGACACCTGGGGGTTCGCCGCGCTGGCTGGGTTGACGATCGGTATCGACGTCGTCAGCGGGGGCCGCCCGGCCGAGCCTTGGTGGCGGCCGACCTCGAAGGTCAGCGCCGGACCGTCCGGATTGCCGATGTTGACGCGCGTGCCGTCCTGGATGTCGACCATGGGCACGCGATGATGGTTGACGAACAGCCCGTTCATGCTGCCGTTGTCGACGGCGATCCATCGGCCCTGGTCGAATCGGACGATGAGGTGGGTGCGGGAGATCAGGGGATGTGCCACGCGTACGTCGGCCCGAAGGTCACGCCCGATCGCAACATCGTTGCCTGCGGCGAACGTGCGCTCGGATCCCTCGTACCGCACGGTCAACACGGGCGGGGCTGGTCGGCTCATCAGGACCAACTGTATCGGCAGCCGCAAGAATCAGGACGCCGAATTCGCCGGGGCCTCGCCACCAGCTACGACGCGACGCATTGGCCCCCGTGTTCGACGGGTGGGCGGCGGATAACCCACCGTTCATGCGAGAGAGCGACGATAATTTTCTCACGACGACCCCGTCGCCGATGCCGTGGAGCGGCAGCGCGCCACAGCGGACGTTCCGCCCGGCGACGAGAGAGTGGGGTGCCGCTCGAGACGCCCCCGCCCGACTGGCAGGGGCAGCGTGAAATCATGTTGATGGAGCCCGAATCCGAGGGCTTCAGAAGTGGATGCGCCTCGTCGTCGCTGAATTAGCATGCGCCGCAGGCGCGTCCGAGGCTTCTGCTACCCCGCCGCCGCGGTGGCGTGCAAACTATAGCGCCACGACTCGCGCGCTGCGGTGACGTCCTTGATGAAATCCCCGATGTAGCGAATGGCCCGTCTGCCCTCGGGCAGGATGTCCGCCGCCAGCGGGAAGTCGTGGATCTGTCCGTCCCATAGGTGCAGATCGCACGGGATTCCGCTGGCTTCCAGGCGCTTTGCCATGAACTCGGCATCCGGAAGCAGCAACTCATCCGAGCTGGCGTGGATGGTCACCGGCGGCAACGACGAGAGATCGGCCTCGACAGGTGAGGCGACGGTGGAGTCGCCGCGCCCCTCCAAGAGCTGCGCCTGGCTGAGGTATTGGGCGAACATCGATAAAGCCCCGCGGGTGAACATCGAGCATTTGCGCGCGTTGCGGTGCTTCAGCTTTCGTGCCGGGTCGGCGTCGGTGAACGGTGAGATCGTCGCAATCCCCGCGGGTCTCATCAGCTCATTGCTGATGGCCAGCAGCGTGGTCATGAACGCGAGATATCCCCCGGCGGAATCGCCGGCTACCACTACCTGGTCACCGTCGAAGCCGCGATCCTGCAGCCAGCGAAGACCGCTCATTCCATCGTCGATCGCGTCGGTTAACTGATGCGTGGGCAGCTCTCGGTATCCGACCGTGAGCACGGCGGCGTCCGCGGCTTTCGAAAGGCGCGTCACCACGGAGCGATGCGTGTTGAGGCCGCAGGTCAGGAACGCACCGCCATGCAGATAGAGGATGGCTCGATCCGTCGACGCGCCGGGGGCGCAAACCCACTCGGCGGCACAGTTTTCCAGCCGCACCGGTTCAATATCAGCCGCGATGCCCAGGCGCGGCGCCAAGCCCGCGAGTCCGTCGACGTATTCGAATGGCCAGTGCAGGTTCGGGGTGATTGCCCACGCGCGCACGGTGTTTTTCACGATCAGGCGGCTGGCCAACGAGACCGCGACCGCTTGCGGACTGTGGCGATGGTGGATTCGCCGCTTCATTGCGCGACTTGGCAATACGCGACGTGGATCGGCGGTGCTAACCATGCAATCCCTCCTACGTGGGCAGGGAGTACCCCTCCATGGCCCGGAAAAACTGCGGGTGAAGGTCGCACGAATGTTGGCTACATCACGGTTTATCGACGCGGGTGGCTGGGTATAAGGAACGTTTCCGGCGGCTTGCCGCCTCTGGGCCTGGCCGATTTCCGGCCGATCTCCGCCTGGTGGGCCAAGATATGAGCGATGAGCGACGAAACGCGCGCTGAGCCGCTGCTCGGTGGCCGGGTGGCGGTGGTGACGGGCGGTGGCGGCGGCATCGGCGCGGCCACCGCGCAGGTGTTCGCTCAGCATGGCGCACACGTGGTCATCGTCGATATCGACGGCGGACTTGCCGCGGGCACCGTCGATGACATCGCGGCCTCGGGTGGATCGGCCGTGGCGGTGGTCACCGACGTCCGTGATGCGGATGCGGTCGACGACCTGGCGCGATCGGTGTTGGACCGCTACGGCCGGGTGGACGTTCTGGTCAACAACGTGGGCCACTGGCTGCGCCATCCGGGAGATTTCGTCGGCACCGACCCCCAGTTCTGGGACGAGCTGTACCGGATCAACCTGCACCACGTCTTCCTGGTCACCCACGCGTTCCTGCCGGCGATGGTGGCCCGGCGGGCCGGCGCGATCGTCAACGTTTCCTCCGTCGAGGGCCTGCGCGGCTACCCGGAGGACCCGGTCTATGCCGCTTTCAAGGCCGCCGTCATCCAGTTCACCCGCAGCCTTGCGGTGCAGGTGGGCGTGCATGGGGTGCGGGTCAACGCGATCGCCCCCGACGTCACCGAATCCCTCCAGGTGCCCTACTCGCAGTGGCTGTCGGCCGACGAGCAGACGCAGTGGCCGCAGTGGGTGCCGGTCGGCCGGATGGGCGTGCCCGAGGATCAGGCCCACGCCATCCTGTTTCTGGCCTCCGACTTGGCGGCCTTCGTCACCGGCCACACCATCCCGACCGACGGCGGTACCGGCGCGGCGGGCGGTTGGTTCCGCTCGTCGCGCCGGCCCGACCGCGAGTGGACGAATCGCCCCATCGCGCCCTGATCGCGCGGGCAGTCCTCAGACCAGGCCCAACGCGGCGTTCTCCGCCCGGATGCGCACCCTGAGCACGAGCGCGTTTGCGATGGTGAACACGGTTGCCGTCAGCCACGCCGAGTGAACCAGCGGCAGCGCCGCCACCTCCGCCGCGACCGCCGTGTAATTGGGGTGGCGCACCCACCGATAGAGCCCGTCGCGAACCAGCGGAGCATCCGGGATCACGATTAGCCTTGGGTTCCAACGTCTGCCGAGGACGCTCACGCAGCGCCATCGCACCACCGTGCTAAGCACCACGATCGCGAGCATGGGCCAGCCCAGCCACGGAATGAACGGCCGGCGGAGCGCCCAGGTTTCCACGACGCACGAAACCAGCAGCAGCGCATGCATGCTGACCATCGCCGGGTAGTGGTCCAGGCCGAACTCCTTGCCCCCGTGCGCGAGTGACCATTTGGTGTTTCGCTGCGCGACCGCCAGCTCGATCAGGCGTTCGCCGCCGATCGCCAGAATCAACAGGTAGTAGTACACGGCCTCGCCCCTCACCACTGCAGCAGCAGCAGCTCGAAGCTGAAGCCCGGACCCATCGCCAGCATGACCCCGAAGGTTCCTTCGGCCGGCGGCTCCGCGACGGTCCGGCGCAGCACGTCGAGCACGGATGCCGAGGAGATATTGCCGTTGTCGCGCATGGAGTTTCGGCTGTGGATCAACGCCTCCGGCGATAACGACAGTGTGTCCTCGATCGAGTCGAGGACTTTCGGGCCGCCGGGATGACACACCCAGGCAGAGACGTCCGCGAGCGACAAGCCGTGGTCGGAAAGGAAACCGTCGACCTCTTCCCGTAAGTAGGTGTCGGCCATCTTCGGCACGTCGCGCGACATCACCAGTTGAAACCCGCTCGATCCTACGTTCCAGCCCATGACGTCGACCGTCTCCGGAACCACGGCACTGCGGGTCCCGAGGATGCGCGGGGCTCGGTGGCCGTTGCGGCCCGGGGGAATTCGGTCGGCGCCCGTGGCGACCACGGCCGCGGCGCCGTCCCCGAACAACGACACACCGATGAGGGCGGGAATTGAGGTGTCGTCACGCTGCAGCGTGAGGGAACACAGCTCCACCGACAGGAGCACGGCCACGTGACCGGGGTAGCCATGCAGATAGTCGTGCACACGCGCCATCCCGGCGGCCCCGGCAACACAACCCAGGCCGAACAGCGGGACCCGTTTGACATTGGGCCGCAGCCCGATTCGGGTCATCAGCCGCGCGTCGATGGTGGGCACCGCGATGCCGGTGCTGGACACCATCACGATGGTGTCCACCTCGTGTGGTTCGATGTCCGCCTCGGCCAACGCCGAACGAATGGCCCGTTCGCCGAGGTCGACGGCGACCTCGAGATAGGCATCATTCGCTTCGGTGAACCCACTCAGCCGTGGGTAACGCGAGAGCGGCAGCGCGAGGCTGCGATGATCGACCCCCGTCGTCTGCGCGAAGCGCATAAACCGCGGGTCGGCGAATTCGGTTAGCTCGCGGGCGACTTCGTCCTGGTCGTAGCGGTGCGAGGTGAAGGCCACCGCGGCGCCGGCGATGTGCGGCGCGCCGACGCCACGCTGGACGGCCCGCGATGGGGATGTGAGATGCGATGTTGCAGTCATGCCTAAGCCGACGACGGGCTCCGCTCAACGGTTCATCGGAGTGTCATCCGGGTGAGATGAACCACAGTCCTGCACTTAGGGTTAACCAAGCGAGAGGGAAGCCGGGGCAGCGGACCCACGCGCCTAGATTGTTTGCGCGGACCGGAATCGCGCTTGATCGTCGATGATCGTCACCGGGATGCCGTTGAGCGCGCCGTTGCCGGACGGCTCGTCGATAAACGTCGGCAGGGAAAGCACATTCGTGTTGGCGCCCGGGGAGCTGTTGGCCACCGCCATGCGGGTCCCCGGCTTGCCATGGCCCCAGCCATGCGGGATCGACACCACCCCGGGTTTGATCGCGTCGGTGACCTCGACCGGCACTTTGATTTCCCCGGCGGCCGATTTCACGGTGACGACATCGCCGTCCTCGATGCCGCAGCAAGCCGCGTCATCGGGGTGAATCAGCAACGTGCACCGGTCCTTTCCCTTCATCAGCGCCGGCACGTTGTGCAGCCAGGTGTTGTTCGAGCGCAGGTGTCGGCGGCTCACCAGAACGAGCGACTCGGCCGGTCGTTCCATCCGGGCGGCCAGCCTGGGCAGGTCGTCGAGCAGGTATTGCGGGGCGAGCCGGATCTTCTTGTCGGGGGTGCCCAGGATGTCCGGCAGCTGCGGGACCATCGGGCCGAAGTCGATGCCGTTCGGATTGGCCTTCAGTAGGTCCAGCGTGAGCCCGCCCGGGATTTTCCCGTACTGGTCCCCGAAGGGTCCGGTTCGCAGCGTGAGGTCCAGCATGCGCTCGGGGCCGCCCCGGTCGTAGAGCTTGCGGATCTCCGCCCCGTCGACGCCGCGGGTGAAAGCCAGGTAATCGAAGAAGCCGTCGTCGATGGCCGTGACATCGACATCTTCGGCCGGCGTGCCAGTGCACAGGCCGGTCAGCCGGATCAGGATCTCCCATTCGTGTGGGCGATCCCCCGGATCGAACACCGGCGCCGAGTAATTCGCGATGCTGTGGATCGCAAAAAGCAGGATCAGGTCGTCGTGGTGGGGTTGTTCGAGCGGGGATAGGCCCGGCAAGATCACATCGGCGTGCCGCGTCGTCTCGTTGAGCCAAAGGTCAACGGAGATCATCGCTTCCAGCATCGGCAGGACTTCGTCGAGCTTGTCGCCGCCGGGGGTGGACAACACCGGGTTGCCGGCGACGGTGATGAGGGCCTTGAGCTGTCCTTCGCCCGGGGTGGCGATCTCTTCGGCCATGCAGGACACCGGCGCCTGGCCGAGCACTTCCTTTGCCCCACGCACGCGGGTGTGCCAGCGGCCGAATTCCGGGAGGCCACCTTCCAGGCCGGGCAGCGGTTGCGTGGTGATCGACCAGGCCGCCGGCTTGGGGAACATCGCTCCCCCGGCAACGTCGAAATGGCCGGTCAAGATGTTGATGACGTCGACCAGCCAGCTGGCGAGGCTGCCAAACTCCTGATTGCACAGACCGATTCGGCCGTACACCACCGCCTTTTCGGTGCTGGCGAGCTCGCGGGCCAAGAGCCGGATGCGGTCCTCGTCGATGCCGGTGACGGCGCTGACCCGGTCCGGCGGCCACTCCGCGGCGACCCGGCGCATCGTGTCGACACCGTCGACGTGTGGCGCGGGATCGATCAGGCCCTCGTCAAACAGCGTGTGCGCCACGGCCAGCAGCAGCGCGGCATCGGTTCCGGGCACGATGGGAAGCCACTCGTCGGCGCGCGCCGCGGTCTGCGTGCGCACCGGGTCGATCACGATCACCTTGCCGCGCTTGCGGATCCGGTCGATCAGACCCATCACATCGGGCGCAGCCAGCAAGGAACCTTGCGACGCGGCGGGGTTGGCGCCCATGATCACCATCAGGTCGGTGCGTTCGATGTCGGGCACCGGGAAGTTCCACCAAAGGCCGTACATCAGGTGCGACGACAGGTTTTTGGGCCACTGGTCGACCGTCCCCGGTGAATACGTGATCGGCATGCCGGACATGCCCATCAGCACACCCGCGTACCGGGCCAGTGAAAACGAGTGAGCCAGCGGGTTGCCGGTGTAGGCGGTGACCGCCCCGATTCCATACTTCTCGATCACCGGCGTCAGCAATTCGGTGCAGCGGCGGAACGCGGCGTCCCAGCTGACCTCCTGCCACTGGCCGTCGACCTTGATCATGGGCCGGCGGATGCGGTCCGGGTCGTCGTGGAGCGCCGCAAGTGAGACGCCCTTGGGGCAGATGTGTCCGCGGCTCCACACGTCGTCGCGGTTTCCCCGGATGCTGGTGACCCTGCCACCGTCGACCTGAATCTCCAAGCCGCACATGGCTTCACACAGGGGGCAGGTGCGCAGATGCCTGCCGTCTTCGCCCGTCGTCACCCACCCACTGTATTCCGCTACCGACCGTCGCGGAAGTGGCAATCCGGGTCAGGACGCCCAGGGGCCGATGCCGCCGGCCTTTTCGATGCGGATGCGGGTCAGGAACCCGGGCGGCGCGCCGTCCGGCGGGAATTTCATGTTCGGGTCCCCGAGGATCGGGTTGAGCTCCTCGAGGAGCTCGGGCGCGCCGCCCTCGACGATTCGTGCCGTGCCGGTGATCGAGAGGTACGGCCGCATCCCCGCGCTCGGCTCGTCGAGCGAAACGATGGTGACGGCCACCCGCGGGTCGTTACGGACATTGCGAACCTTCTTGTGGGCGGCGAGGTGCGCGGTGACGAGTTCGTCTCCGTCGGGCGTCGACTGCAGAGCGACCCAGACCAGGCTGACCTGGGGGCTGCCGTCGGGGTTGAGGGTGACCAGGGTGGCGTCGGCACCCTGCCGATCAGATCGCGGGCGGCGTCGTTCAGTTTCATGCGTGATGTGACGGCCCCGGGCCGGGATTCATTCCCGTGTGCGGAATAAGCATGAACGGATGGCGGGTTGGTGGTGCGTGGGGCGTCCCTTGAAACACATTTGAGTTTGACCAGTCAGCTGTACAAGCGCGACGCCCCGGCCCTAGCGTCGACGCAGTAGATCTTCGGGAAGGGAGCTGGCGCGTTGAGCGACCAACGCCACCCGTCGGGCATCGATTATCTGCGAGATGAAGTCCTCAGCCGACTGGACGCGCAACCGTTCGAGGACTGGTCCCCCGCCCTGCTGCGGGCCCTGATCGCCGTCTTCGATCTCAATGGCGTGACACCGGCCGCCCCACAAGGCTTCCGGCCCCACATCGTGAGGTGACTTCTCAGAGCCGCTACCAAAGGGTCACCAGTTGATCGACCGAATCCTTGGGTAGCTCTCCGTCCACCACCGCGGTGACCGTCGCGTAGTTCAACGTGATGGCACCCTTGTGGTTGTCCAGGAACGCCGTGTCGGCGGCATCACGACCGGTGGCGATCCGCACCATCGACTGCCGCGGCGACAGGCACGTCGCGTCGACCACACGCCAGGCGCCGTCGACGAATGCCTCGGCCACCGCGTGGAAATCCATCGGCTGACATCCCGGCGCGTAGACCGCCACCAGCCGGGCGGGGACGTTCAGCGCGCGCAGCAATGCGATCACCAGGTGGGCGTAGTCACGGCACACCCCGGCGCCCGCCAGCAACGTGTCGGTGGCCCCGTCGATCGGATCACTGGAGCCGGGAACGTAATTCAGGCGCGTACCCACCCACGACGAGACCCTTTCGAGCAGCATCTCCGAGGTCGCATACTGCTGGAATTCTGTGGCGGCGAAGCCGAAGAATTTGTCGGCCTCCGCGTACCGGCTCGGGCGCAGATAGGTGATCAAGTCGATGTCGCGCACCGGCGGGGGCTCAGCTTGTCCGACCACCGTTGCTGAGTACGAAAGCGTGACGGTCCCGGTTTCGACCTCGATGGAATGGATCCTGGTGCCGTGCTCACCGACGATCTCGCGCGGCTGAATTGGCTTGCCGTCCAAGGTGATCGCCAGCGACTCGCTGACGTCGATACCCCGCTGCTGGGCCACCGTGACCTGGAATTCCAGGGTCGTCGGCGCCGTCACCTCGACTTCGATGTCGGCGCCGACGACACGTGTGAGATCGCTTGTTGTAATGACCGCCCCCTGCTTGCTCGCCACCTGCCTACGCTAGTCATCCAACACAAAGACCCGGCGATACGCAGCGCGAGAGCGCTCCTGGCGAGGAGTCACGACGGTGGAGACGTGGGAACTGGTCGCCCGTGAGCGAATCCGCGAGACGTTGGCGCGATACAACTGGTCCGGTGACGCGGGCCGCCTCGAGGATCTTGCGGAGACCTTCTGCCCAGACGGCGTCCTCGAGATACGCGGATTCGAGCCGTTGCGCGGCCGATCCGCGATCGTCACCTTCCTCGGCGGCATCACCGGGAACGTCGCCGCCGGCGCCCGCGTCAAGCCCGTCGTCCGGCACAACCTCACCAACGTGCTGTTCACCGCGCTCGATGCCGATCAGGCGCAGGTCTCGTCGTACTTCACCGTGCTCACCAACATCGGCCTCGACCATTTCGGTCGTTATCGCGACACCCTGGTGCCCCACGGTGACGCCTGGCTGATCAAGCATCGCAAGGTGTCGACCGACTGGGCGGCGCCCGGGTCGACCCTGGCAGGGCAGTCTCGCGGCGACTGAGTCCTGCGCCGAGATGAACGTCGGTGGCAATTTCGTTGAATGTCTTGCTCAAATGTTTGCCGCAGACCGCTCAACGGCTACAGATAGGAATCACACCTAGAGATTGCAGTCAACCGTGATTGCGTTCCCCGGTGGGGCCCGGGTTGAGCGCACGTCACGTGACCAGCGGTCATGGCTGCACAATCGAGACGAGCGAAAATGCAACGACTGAGTGGATTAGACGCGTTCTTTCTGTACCTGGAATCCCCGAAGCAGCCGTTGAATGTTTGCTGCGTGTTGGAGCTGGACCCCGGTGACTTGCCCGGGGGCTACACCTTCGGCCGATTTCGCGAGGCGCTGTCGGCGCGGGTGGACGCGGTGCCGGAATTCCGCCTCAAGCTGGCCGACAACCAGCTGAACTTCGACCACCCGGTCTGGGTGGACGACGACGGTTTCGACCTGGCGCGGCATCTCCACCGGGTGGCCCTGCCGGCGCCCGGGGGATCCCGGGAGTTAGCGGAGATCTGCGGGCACGTCGCCGGGCTGGCGCTGGACCGTGATCGCCCGCTGTGGGAGATGTGGGTGATCGAGGGCCTGCACGGCGACGCGCTGTCGGTCGTCCTCAAGGCCCACCACGCCGTGATCGACGGGATCGGCGGGGCCAACCTGATGGCCCAGTTGTGCAGCACCGCGCCTGACGCCCCGGCGCCCGAACCCGCCGCCCGCGCGGGCGCGGCGCATCCCCTTCAGATCGCGGCGTCCGGCCTCATCGGGGCCGCGTTGCGGCCGTGGCGCCTTGCCAAAGTGGTGCCGGCAACCGCCCTGACGCTGGCGCAAACGATGCTCCGCGCCAGCGGCGGCGGGCACACGATGGCAGCCCCCTTCGCAGCGCCGCCCACGGCGTTCAACGGTCCGTTCACCCGGCGCCGAAACGTCGCCTTGACGACGCTTGACCTCGAGGACGTCAAGAAGGTCAAGAACAGGTTCGGAGTCACGATCAACGATGTGGTGACGGCGCTGTGCGCGGGGGCGCTTCGACAGTTCTTCTTGGACCGCAACGAACTATCGGACAGCCCGATGGTGGCCAGCGTGCCGGTCTCGGTGCGGGGCAAATCCGACCGGCCGGGCCGCAACCAGACCACCTGGATGCTCTGCCGGCTCGAAACCCGCATCGACGATCCGGCCGAACGGCTGAGCAGCATCGCGCAGAGCAATGCCGCGGCCAAGGACCATGCCGCCGCCATGGGTTCCAGCCTGCTGCAGGACTGGACGCAGGTGGCCGGCCAGACCATGTTCGGCGCCGCGATGAAGCTGCTGCCCCGTATCCCGCTGCCCGACAAGCCGCCGCACAACCTGGTGCTGTCCAACGTGCCCGGGCCGCAGGAACAGCTCTACTTCATGGGCTGCCGGGTCGACGCCATGTATCCGCTCGGCCCGATCATCGCCGGTGCCGGACTCAACATCACCGTCATGTCGCTCAACGGCCGACTCGGCGTCGGCCTCATCTCCTGCCCCGACCTGGTTGCCGACCTCTGGGACCTCGCCGATGCGTTTCCCGCGGCGCTCAAAGAGCTGCTCAATTGCAGCGAGCCCAGGCACGGCCAGGCCTGAGCCGCCAACCCTGTAGGGCCACGCCGCCGTGGCATGGCAAGGTGACACCCGTGGCAGACACCGTTACGCAGCAGGACCTGCGCGAAATCAGCACTCCCAAGGGCGCTTTGCGCTACTACGACAGCGGCCCGGAATCCGCTCCGGTGTTGCTGTTCCTGCACGGCTCGGGACCGGGCGTCACGGGGTGGCGCAACTTCCGCGGCATACTGCCCGCGTTCGCCGAGCGGTTCCGCTGCGTGATCCTGGAGTTCCCCGGTTTCGGCGTCAGCGACGATTTCGGCGGCCACCCGATGGTCACCGCCTTCGGCACCGTGTCACCGTTCCTGGACGCGCTCGGTGTCCAGCGGGTGCACATTGTCGGGAACTCGATGGGTGGCGGCGTCGGCATCAACTTCGCCACCCACAACGCGGACCGCGTCCACCGGTTGGTGACCATCGGCGGCATCGGGACCAACATCTTCAGCCCGAGCCCCAGCGAGGGCATCCGGCTGCTGCAGGAGTTCGTCGAGGACCCAACCCGCCAGCGGCTGGTGGACTGGCTCAAGTCGATGGTCTACGACCAGGCGCTCATCACCGAGGAACTCGTCGAGGAACGCTGGGAGTTGGCCACCGACCCGGCCACGCTGGCCGCCGCGCGCCGCATGTACGGGAAGGCGGCCTTCGCCGCCATGAACGCCGCGATGGCCGCCTCCGACCGCCCGCTGCCGTGGGCCGTCATGCACAAGTTGACCGCTCCCACCCTGCTGACATGGGGACGCGACGATCGGGTAAGCCCGCCGGACATGGCGCTCATCCCGATGCGCACCATCCCCAACGCGGAGCTGCACATCTTCCCCAACTCCGGCCACTGGGCGATGATCGAAGCCCGGGAGGCGTTCGAGAGCACCGTGCTGGCGTTTCTCTCGCGCTAGTGGCGATCGCGAGGGCGGCTTAGCCGGGCGAAGCGGGTCGCCACCATCAGGGCTCGTGGCGATCGCGAGCGCGGCTTAGCCGGGCGAAGCGGGTCGCCATCATCAGGACTAGACCGACCCGGCCAGGCCTCTGCTCAACAGGTCGTGCGCGTCGGGATTACCGTCCAGGACACGGGTGGTACGGACGTCGATCCGCCACTGACCGTCGATCCGCCGCAGCGTGAAGTGGTTTGCGGCGCAACGCCATACGCGATAACCCTCTCCGTCGCGAACCAGGACCAAGGACTCGCACACCGCTACCGCCGAGTCGCCGGTGACCGTGACGACGCAGGGCCCGAGGAAGTGGCCGCATCCCTTGGCCACCAGGTTCTGGTGGGCCGACGAGCTCACCATGGCGTGCACCTGCGCCCGGCCCTCCATGCGCCAGCCGTCGACGTCGTAGATTCCGTCGTGCGCCCACAACCGCGCGGCCGCATCGGGATCCCCTGCGTCGACCGCCGGACCGTACGAGGCGATCAGCCGCGCGATATCGCGTTCGTCCTCGAGCCGGCGCAGTCGAGCCGCCAACTCGTCGAGGTCGGTCATGGTTGCTCCTCATCGTCGGGATCGCGGCAGCGGACACTACCAGCCCCCACACGCTAGGGCGGACGGCTTGAGCATCAAGGGCTGACGGGCTTCAATCCGTAGCGGGGTAACCGCAACGGCCCATGGGGGTTTGCTCAATCTATGAATCAGGCGACCCGAACATTTTGATCGAAACCCCCTAACAGCCGCGATCACTATTTACATGTTCTTTACGCGGATCCATCTCAAGTTGCTGGCCTCTTGACCGCGGGTTAGGTTGGTCGGGTTTGCAGTCGCGGCCAGCGTCGGTCGGCGGCCTTCCTCGCGGAAAACCGCGAAGCATCCATTCGTCACGTGCGTGAAAGGGGTTGCGCGTGCGACAGCTTTCACCTCTGCGGGTGGTGTCGACGGGACTCGGGGCCGCCGCGGGACTAGGCGACGCGGTCGGCAGGCTGGCGACCGCCGGCCTCGACGTTGTCGCGCTGCCGGTCCGGGTGGGCGCACGGGTGCTCTCGGGTGAGCTCTCCCGCTCCACGCTGACCCGGCGGTGCGGCCGCGGCGACGGTCGGGTGTGGATCGAGGTGCGCGGCCTCGACGGCACGGACGGTGCGGCACGTGGCCGCGCCGCCGTTGATGCGCTGCGGGCACAGCCCGGCGTCACGCAGGTCAGCCTGAACCGTCCGCTGTCGCGGGTGGTCGTCGAGATCGACGACGGCGTGTCGCTCGACGCGCTCTGCTCCGCGCTCGACGACACCGAAAGTGCCGGCGGTGTAAGCGATTCCACCCGTGCCGAGAGCTTGCCCGGTGACGGGCTGCTGTTGGCCACCCGCGGCGCGATGGTGGCCGTCAACGCGGCCGGGTTCGCGGTCGCGGTCGCGGGCCGGGCGTTGCGGATGCCGGCGGCCCCGATCGCCGTCGAGGCCGTGTCGGCGATCGCGAATCATCAACCGTGGCTGCGTCGCCTGGTCGAGGGCGGGATCGGCCCCGGTGCAACGGACACCGCGTTGTCGGTGTTCAGCACCGCCGCGCATGTTGTCACGCTGTCGCCGGCGAAGCTCTCAGTCGACCTGGCGATGCAGGCGTTCAAGGCCGCCGAGTGCCGGGCCGCGGCGCGGGCGTGGGCCCGTTATGAGCCGGAGTTGGCCCGGCATGCCGACGAGTCGGAGCTGCACCGTTCGCTGCGCCCGGTTCCCGCACCGGCCGGTCCTATCGAACGCCATGGGAAGCGCGTGGCGTGGGTGCAGATGATCGGCGTCAGCCTGACCGGGGGCATCACCCGCAACGTCACCATGGCGTCGAACGCGGCGCTGGCGGCCTCGCCGAAGGCGATGCGCACCACGCATGAGGCGTTCGCGGCCACGCTCGGGCGAGGCTTGGCAGACCGGCACGCGGTGCTTCCGCTGCGGCCGGAAAGTCTGCGCCGGCTCGACAAGGTCGATGCACTGCTGATCGATCCGCGAGTGCTCTGTGGCGCTCAGATGCGCGTGGTTCGCGTCCGCGGCGCGCGCGACGACGACTTGCCGACGGCTTGGGCCGCTGCGCAGGAGCTGCTCGACGACGGCCCGGCCCCGGGCTGGCACCGAATTTCCGCGACCTCCAACGACGAAGTCGATGGCGGCGGGGCGGTAGAGGCGCTCATCGCTCCGGCCCCACACCCTCTCGCGTCGGCGTTGATCACCCGCGCGCGCGACTCCGGTGCGCGCCTGGTGTCCGTTGACACCGACCTGCTCGGTGACCTGCGTCCCGCCTTCGATGACGTCCACGCGGTTGGCGGCGGCGACATCGACGGCGCACTCGCCGATGCGGTGTCCGCGCTGCAACGGGACGGGCACACCGTTGCTGTTCTGTCTTCATTTGGCGCGCAAGCCCTTTCGGGCGCCGACGTGGCGCTGGGGATAAGGCCGGACGCGGATGCTCCGCCGCCCTGGACTGCCGACCTGATGCTCGACGACCTGGCCGGCGCGTGGCGGGTGCTGCATGCGTTACCGGCGGCCAGGAGGGCGAGCCAGCAGGGCATCGCGATCTCAGTGGGTGCATCGGCGCTGGGCGCGTTGTTCATGGTGCCCGGGGTGCGCCGGTTGCGCGGGCCCGGCCCGGTGACCGTCGGCGCCGTCGGGGGGCTGCTGTCGGGATACTTGTTGGCGCTCGGCACGATTCGCACGCCCGTGCCCCGGCCCGCGCCCGAGTTCGAGTGGCACGCGATGTCGCCAGAGCGGGTCCGCGAAGTGCTGGCGGCGCTACACGATCCCGACAACCTCTCTGCCGCAACGGATTCCGCGCAAGACGGCGCACGGTTCCCCGCCGCGGCGTGGGAGTTCGCCAGGGCCGCCGTCGCCGAGCTGACCGGTGACCCGTTGACGCCAATCCTCGGATTGTGTTCGGCGGCCACCGCGGTGCTGGGGTCACCGACCGACGCGGTGCTGGTCGGCACCGTGCTGACCGGGAACGCGCTGCTGTCGACCGCCCAACAGCTTCGGGCCGAGAACCGGCTGAACCGCCTGCTCGCTCAGCAGACCCCACCGGCCCGCGTGGTCACCCAGGGGCCCGACGCCGCGCGCGGCTACCGCGAAGTTGTCATCGAGCAGCTGCGGCCCGGCGACGTGATCGAGGTACGCAGCGACGAGGTGGTGCCCGCCGACGCTCGGGTGATCGACGCACACGACCTCGAGGTCGACGAATCGTCGCTGACCGGTGAATCCCTGTCGGTCCAGAAGCAGGTCGAGGCCACGCCCGGGGCCGAACTGGCCGAGCGACGCTGCATGATCTACGCCGGTACCACCGTGGTGGCCGGCACCGCGGTCGCGCTGGTCACCGCCGTCGGGGCCGACACCCAGAGCCGCCGCGCGGCCGAACTGGCGTCCGGTGAACTGCCGACCGTCGGCCTGCACCATCAACTCAGCCACCTGATGAGCCGCGCGTTCCCATTCAGCGCGGGCGGCGGCATCCTGGTCGGCGCGCTCGGCCTGCTGCGCGCCGGCGGTCTGCGCCAAGCCCTCAGCAGCGCCATCGCGGTCGCCGTGGCGGCCGTCCCCGAGGGCATGCCCCTGATGGCCACGCTCGCCCAATCCGCGTCGGCGCAGCGGCTGGGCGAATGCGGGGCGCTGGTGCGGGTGCCGCGCGCGGCCGAGGCGCTTGGTCGTGTCGAGGTGGTCTGCTTCGACAAGACCGGGACGCTGAGCGAGAACCGTCTTCGCGTCGCCGAGGTGCACGCGTTCGCGGGCCATTCCCGCGATGATGTCCTTAGGGGCGCCGCCCAGGCCGCACCGGCGGACGACGGCAATCCCCACGTCCACGCCACCGACGAGGCCATCATCAAGGCGGCGGACGCGGTGGCGGGGTCCGGTTCACGACCCGAGCCCGACGCGCACCTGCCGTTCCGGTCCGGCAGGGCGTTTTCGGCCTCGGTGACGGGCACGCAGTTGACCGTGAAGGGCGCACCGGAAGTGGTCTTGGCGGCGTGCCGGGAAGCCGGCGCGGAGGTGGAGGACGCGGTAGCGGCCCTGACGACGGCCGGGCTGCGGACGATTGCGGTGGCCCAACGACGCCTGACCGCGGCACAGGCGCGGTCGTTGCGGAAAGACCCCGACAGCATCACCGGATTGTGCGAGACGGGATTGACGCTCACAGGATTCCTGGGCCTTTCGGACACCCCGCGCCCCCAGGCGCCACAGTTGCTGGCGGATCTGGCCGCCCGGGGCGTGGCCATCCGGCTGATCACCGGCGACCATCCCGTCACCGCCACCGCCATAGCACGCGAACTGGGGGTCGCGGTGAGCGCCGACCAGGTGATCACCGGGTCCGAATGGAACGCGCTGTCACGCCACGATCAGCAGCGCGCGGTCTCCGAGCGGGTGATCTTCGCCCGGATGTCACCGGAAAACAAGGTGCAGGTCGTCCAGACGCTCGAGCGCGGCGGGCGGGTGTGCGCCATGGTCGGCGACGGCGCCAACGACGCCGCCGCGATCCGGGCCGCAAGCGTCGGCGTCGGTGTGGTCGCCCGCGGCAGCGACTCCGCCCACACGACCGCCGACCTCGTCCTCACCGACGGCCGCATCGAGATGCTGACGGCCGCCATCGACGAGGGACGCCGACTGTGGCGCGGCGTCCAGGCGGCCGTGGCCGGCCTGCTCGGCGGCAACGCCGGCGAGGTCATCTTCTCGGTCATCGGGACGGCCCTCACCGGCACGTCGCCGCTGAACACCCGGCAGTTGCTTCTGATCAACATGCTCACCGACGCGTTGCCCGCGACCGCGGTCGCCGTCAGCACGCCCGCCGGGCCGGTGCAACGCGTCGGCCGCGGCATCGACGAACTCGCGCTACGGCGAACCGTTGCCGCGCGGGGGGCGCTCACCGCCACCGCCGCCACGACGGCCTGGGTGATGGCCTCGGTCACCGGGCTACCGCCGCGGGCCTCCACCGTCGCGCTGATCTCATTGGTCGCCGTCGAGCTCGGCCAGACCGTGGTCGACTCCCACGCGCCCCTGGTGCTACTCACCGCCGCCGGCTCCTTCGCAGCATTCACCGCGATGATCAGCACCCCGGGAATCAGCCAACTCCTGGGCTGCACACCGGTCGGCCCCTTGGGCTGGACGCAGGGACTGGGCACCGCCGCGGCCGCCGTCCTCGCCGTCGCCGCCACCAACCGGTTGCGGTTGGGCCGCCGGGGCGAAGAGTCACCACTTGCCGATGACCCGCAACTCGACGAGCCCGCCGAGGCTGCCCCACCACCACCGCAGCACAGCGGATCCCGGGCGCCGCATACCGCGGTCCTGACGGCTCCCGCGAAGACCGCGCGTGCGCTGAAATTGGTGGACCAACACCAGCATCGGATTTCGGCAGACGCCGTCACCGATCGCCCGTGAATTCCTCAGTCACGGTCACCGCGCGGCGTTATGAACACGCCTTCTGCGGCGACCGTGATTCCTTGGGTACCGGTGATCTGCCCCTTCGCAAAGGTTTTCACGCCCTCGACGCGGTCGACCCACGCTTCTATCCGCACCAGACCTAACGGAGTCCCCCGGACATAGCGCAGCGTGAGCGTGCCGGTGTAGGCCGGTCGGCCGGGTTGGTGCGCGGTCGCGCCCAGGACATGGTCGAGGGCCAACGCGCACACTCCGCCATGGACATGTCCCGGAGGCCCTTCGTAAGCGGCGCCCAGTGTGATTTCCGTCCATACGGCACCACCGGCGTCGCGGTGAAGTACCAGCGGAGGTGCGACCGGGTTGCGTGCGCCAATCATGACGTTGCCGGAGGTCACGGGTTGGCCGTCGAACGGATGGCGAACACCGAATGAGCCCGGCATAAGGCTTTCGCTCAATTGCTCTACCGCGCAATCAATGTGCGTCTTCGCCGCCGCAATGGTACCGGCGCCGGCCTCGGTGCGAATGGTCGCCTCAATCAGTCGGCGAACGGACCGGGCGAGCGGTTCATACGCCGGTGCGCCGCTGCCCTCGTCTCCCATCATCCCCACCATCCCTTGCTGCGCGAAGTGCGCGGCCCGCGCGAGCACGGTTGATCGCGCCACCCCCACGAGCATGGTGACCGTTTATCCGGTCGCCTGCTCATGTTGCCTTCTGCGAGAGGCCGGCGTCTACGACGAGCTGGGTGCCCGTGATGTAGCGGGCCTCCTCGGAGGCCAGGAACACCACCGCATTGGCGACGTCGACGGGCTCTACCCACGGCACCGGCAGCAGGTTGCGCGCCCGCAGCACTTCCGCGGCATCCGCGGCGGACGGGTTCTCGAGATCCGGGCGTAAGCGCCGAAACGTCGTGTCGTTGAAGACCATCGGGGTCGCGACCGGCCCGGGATGAACAGTGTTGACCCGGATGCCGGAAGGCCCGAGCTCGTTCGCCAGGGTGCGCGCCAGCCCCACCACCGCGTGCTTGCTCGCGGTGTAATGCGCGGTATTGGGCGTCCCGCGAAGGCCATTGGTCGAACTGACGATCACGATGGCGCCACCCTCGGCCATGCGCGGGACGCCGGCCTTGACCGTGTGCCATACGCCGGTCAGGTTGATGTCGAGCGTGCGATGCCAGTCCTGGGGGTCAAGTTCCCATGTCCGCCCGCCGGCAAGATGAATTCCGGCATTCGCGACGACGATGTCGAGTCGCCCCAGTGCCGCGACGCCGTTGGCTACGGCGCTCGATACAGCCTCCAAGTCGCTCACGTCGGCAACGCCCATCACGCAGCGTCGACCGCGGCTTTCGACATCCCTTGCAGTGTCGAGCAACTCGTCGCTCGTCGCGGCGGCATCGAGCGCGATCACATTTGCGCCCTCGTCGGCGAAGCGCTGACAATGCACCCGTCCCGTGCCCTTGGCGGCGCCGGTGACCAACACTACCTTGCCAAGCAGTCTTTTCATCGCGGCATCTTAACCAGATCGAAGCCCGGGTAACCGGCCCTGGACACCTCGTCGCAGATGTCGTTATAGGTCGCGAAGCCGCCGACGAATAACATGAATCCCCTTGGCTTTCCAGGCACGTTGGCGCCCATGTACCAGGACTCCGCCTTGGTGAACAGCGTGGCCCCGGCGAGTCGGGCGCATTCGGCTCCCCAGCCGTCGACGGCATCGCGGGTCGCTTCGATCGCGGCCAACCCGTGGTCATCGAGGTAAGCAATTGTTGCGGCGATCCAATTGACCTGCGCCTCGGCATGTAGCACCATGTTCGCCAGCACGGCGGGCGCCCCGGGACCGGAGATCAGGAACAGGTTGGGAAATCCGTCGACGCCCAGCCCCAGGTAGGTGCGCGGTCCCTGCGCCCAGTCGTCCCGCAAGCGATGACCGCCGCGTCCGATGATGTCGATCTTGGCCAACGCACCGGTGAGGGCGTCGAAACCCGTTGCCAGCACGATCATGTCGACGTCGTAGCGCGCGCGAGCGGCTCTGATCCCGGTGGTGTCGACGGATTCGATCGGTGTGTCGCGCACGCTGATGAGCGACACGTTCGGCCGGTTGAAGGTGCTGAAGTAGTTGCTGTCGGTGCAGATCCGCTTCGTACCGATCGGGTGATCATTGGGAATAAGCAGGTCCGCCAGCGCGGGGTCGTCGATGACCGCGCGCACCTTCTCCACGTAGAACTGTCGGGCCTCGTCGTTGGCCGCCAAGTCTGTCATCTGGTCGGGGAACGTCTTTGAGAACAGCACACCGCCCAGCTGCCAACGCTTATTGAACGCCGCGCGACGTTCGTCCGGTGTGAACTCCATCGTCGGCTTCGGCGCCGTAATGTGTGGTGACCCGCCGCTGCTGCGCCACGAGAGCCGCCGCCGTTCTGCGTAGTTCGCCTTGATGTCGTCGAGTTCCCGTTGGCTCAGCGGCTTGTTGCCGGCCGGGACACTGTAGTTGGGCGTGCGCTGGAAGACAAAGAGATGCTTGGCGTGTTCGGCGATGATCGGAATCGATTGAATGCCAGACGAACCGGTGCCGATAACGGCGACCCGCTTTCCCGTAAAATTGACGGGCTGCTGTGGCCACGCGGCGGTGTGGTAGATCTCGCCCGCGAACGAATCGAGGCCGTGGAAGTTCGGCGTCAGAGCGGCTGACAGCGGGCCCGTCGCCATCAGGCAGAACCGGGCGGACAGCACGTCATCGCCGTCGGTGGTAACCACCCAGCGCAGCGTGGTTTCGTCGAGCGCCGAGGCGACGACGCGGCTGCGGAATGTGATGTCGCGGCGCAGGTCGAGTTTGTCGGCCACCCAGTTCAGGTACGCGAGGATCTCCGGCTGGGCGGCGTACTTCTCGGTCCAGTTCCACTCTTGCTGCAGTTCATCTGAGAACGAATAGCAGTAATCGACGCTTTCGACGTCACAGCGCGCCCCCGGGTATCGGTTGTAGTACCAGGTGCCTCCCAGCTCGGGCGCCGCCTCCAGGACCCGCACGGACAGTCCCTGACTGCGGAGCTTGTGCAGGGCGTAGAGGCCGGCGAACCCGGCGCCGACCACGACAACGTCGACCAGCTCCGCGCTACCCACAGGCAGGGACGGTATGTCCTGCCAGCTCGACCGCCGGGGCCGGTTCCCGGTCACCGGACACTGCCGTGACGTTGTCCCGGCCATCGGGCGCGCACGTTGGCGGGCACGTTTTCGGAGGCAGACGATCCCCCGCATGGCGGAGGTTGCGCGGCTGGAGGTCGACGTGCGTGGTCGGCGTCACCGGCTTCGTTGGCCACCCGATCAGACGCTCGTCGACGTGTTGCTCGGTGCGGGCATTGATGTGCCCCACTCGTGCCGGGAGGGCCGCTGCGGGTCCTGTGTGGCGACGGTCGTCGAGGGCGAGGTCGACACGATCGTGAACGACATCCTCGAGCCAGGCGACAGGCTGGACGGACTGATCCTGGCGTGCCAGGCCCGGCCCGTGAGCGCCGCATTGTGCATTGAATTCTGAGCGCTTTTGCTTCCACTCATCGGGAAGGGCTTCGGCTGAGGCACCAACTGCGGTAGACCATTACTAAGCCCCAGACGTAAAGGACACCAACATGAGCGAACGGGTACTCGACCGGGTCGTGGCGATGGCGGACCAGTTGCGCGACCAGGCCCCCGAGGCCGAGCGGATCGGCCGGCTCACCGATGACACGGTCAAGCAGATGAAGGGCGCCGGCCTGATCCGGCTGCTGCAAACCAAGCAATATCAGGGATTCGAGGTCCATCCCCGCGAGTTCGCCGAGACGACGATGGCGACCGCGGCGCTGGACCCGGCGGCCGGCTGGATTGTCGGCGTGGTCGGCGTGCACCCCTACCAGTTGGCCTACGCGGACCCGAGGGTCGCCGCCGAAATCTGGGCCGACGACGTCGACACGTGGATGGCCTCGCCGTACGCCCCGCAGGGGGTGGCCAAACCTGTCGACGGCGGCTACCTCTTCAACGGCCGCTGGCAGTTCAGCTCGGGCACCGACCACTGCGACTGGATCATCCTGGGCGCGATGCTGGGCGACGACAAGGGCATTCCGATCATGCCGCCGCAGATGCTGCATATGATCCTGCCGCGCAAGGACTACGAGATCGTCGAGGACTCGTGGAACGTGGTGGGGCTGCGTGGAACCGGCTCCAAGGACGTCATCGTCAAGGATGCGTTCGTCCCGTCCTACCGGACGATGGACGCGACGAAGGTGATGGACGGCACCGCCCAGCGCGAGGCCGGCATGACCGAGCCGCTGTATCTGATGCCGTGGTCGACGATGTTCCCGCTGGGCATCTCGGCGGCGACGATCGGCATCGCCGAGGGGGCCCTGGCCGCGCACCTGGACTACCAGCGCGAGCGCGTCGGCGCCACCGGCACCGCGATCAAGGACGACCCCTACGTCATGTTCGCCGTCGGCGAGGCGGCCGCCGACATCAACGCCGCACGCCAGGAACTGCTGGCCAACGCCGACCGCATTTACGACATGGTCGCCGCAGGCAAGGAGGTGTCGTTCGCCGACCGCGCGGCCGGTCGACGCACCCAGATCCGTGCGGTGTGGCGCGCGGTGGCGGCGGTCGACGAGATCTTCGCCCGCTCGGGCGGCAACGCGGCCCGGATGGACAAGCCGCTGCAACGGTATTGGCGCGATGTCCATGTCGGCCAGCTGCACGCCATCCACATGCCGGGCACGACCTATCACGCGTCGGCGCTGAGTTCGCTGGGTATCGATCCGCCCGAGGGCCCACTGCGGGCTTTGATCTAGGAGAGCACGTTGACCGACCTGAAAAGCCTGGGCTACATCACCATTTCGACGAACGACATCGACCGCTGGCGACAATTCGCCTTCGGTGTCCTGGGTTTCGCCGAGGGCAAGGGTTCCGACCCCGAGGCGCTGTACCTGCGGATGGACGAGCGCGCCGCCCGGCTCATCGTGGTGCCCGGTGAGACCGACCGGGTGCTGACCGTCGGCTGGGAGGTCCGTGACCGCCCGGCGCTGCAACGGGTCAAGGCGACCCTGGACGCCGCGGGGACCCCGTTCAAGCAACTGTCCGCCGACGAGGCCGAGGCCCGCCGCGTGGAAGAGGTGATCACGTTCGAGGACCCGGCCGGCACCACGCTCGAGGTCTTCCATGGCGCGGTGCTCGACCACAGCCCCGTCGTCACCCCGTTCGGCGCGAAATTCGTCACCGGCGATCAGGGCATGGGCCATGTGGTGGTGCCGGCGATGGACCCGGGCGGGCTGTTCGACTTCTACACCGAGGTGCTGGGTTTCCGCGCCCGCGGCGCGTTCCGGGTGCCGCTGCCGAAAGAGTTTGGGCCCGTGCGGGTTCGCTTCCTGGGCATCAACGAACGCCACCACAGCCTGGCGATCGTGCCTGCCGCACATCAGCGCGACCCGCGCCTGGTGCACATCATGGTGGAGGTCGACAGCCTGGACGCCGTCGGCCAGGCTCTGGACCGCGTGAACGCCGAGGGCTTCCAGCTGTCCTCCACGCTGGGCCGGCACACCAATGACAAGATGGTGTCGTTCTACGTCCGCGCGCCCGGCGACTGGGACATCGAGTTCGGCACCGACGGCATGCGCGTCGACGAAACCTATTACACCGCAGAGGAAATCACCGCCGACAGCTACTGGGGCCACCAGTGGATCGGCGAAATGCCCGCGGCCATGCGGCTATGACGCCGGATACCGAGGTCACGCCGGTCCCGGCCGCATCAATCACGTCGTGGGATGACGAGGCCGACGTGGTCATCGCCGGCTACGGGGTGGCCGGCGCCGCCGCGGCGGTGGAGGCGGCACGCTCCGGCGCCGACGTGCTGGTGTTGGAACGCACCGGGTCCTGGGGCGGGGCGGCGGCGATGGCCGGCGGGTTCATCTACCTCGGCGGGGGCACGCCCTTGCAAAAGGCTTGTGGCTTCGACGATTCCGTCGATAACATGGCGGCTTTTCTCAACGTCGCGATGGGGCCCGGCGCCGACGAGAAGCGGATCGCCGACTACTGCGCCGGCAGCGTCGCCCACTTCGACTGGCTGGTCGGCTGCGGCGTTCCGTTCAAAGCGGAGTTCTTTTCCGAGCCCGGCTGGGAACCGATGGGTGACCAGGGCCTGATGTACAGCGGCGGCGAAAACGCGTACCCCTTCAACACGATCGCCTCCCCCGCCCCGCGGGGGCACGTCCCGCAGATGTCGAACAAGAAGCAGGGCGAAGCCAGCGCGGGTTACATGCTGATGAAGCCGCTCGTCGAGACGGCCACCGCCGCCGGCGCACGCGCGCTCTACGACGTGCGGGTCCAACGCCTCATCGTGGAAGCCGACGGCAGGGTGGTCGGGATCCGCGCGCGCCAGTACGGCAACGACATCGCGGTCCGTGCCCGCACGGGCGTGGTGCTTGCGACCGGCAGCTTCGCCTACAACGACGCGATGGTGGCCCGTTACGCCCCGCGAATCGCGGGCCGCCCGGCCGCATCCATCGAGCAGCACGACGGACAGGCGATCCGCATGGCCCAGGCGTTGGGCGCCGATTTGGCGCACATGGACGCCACCGAGGTCGCGATCTTCATCGACCCCCAGCAACTGGTGCGCGGCATCCTGGTCAACGGCCGCGGCCAGCGCTACGTCGCCGAGGACACCTACCCGGGCCGCATCGGCCAGCTCACGCTCTACCAGCAGGACAACATCGCGTTCCTGATCATCGACGACGACGCCCAGCAAGAGGCGATGGCGTCGTGGTCCCCGAAATTCATGCTGCGCCCGGCGACCTGGGTGGCCGACAGCGTCGCCGACCTGGAACGCGACATGGGCCTGGCGCCGGGATCCCTGCAGGCGACCGTCGCGGCCTACAACGAGGGCGCCGCCCGGGGCGAGGACCCGCTGCTGCACAAGAAGCCGGAGTGGTTGAAGCCCATCGGTTCTCCGGTCGGCGCCATCGACTTGCGGGAGAACACCGGCGGTTTCACCCTGGGCGGCCTGGCCACCACGCTGGACGCCGAGGTGCTCCACGTCAGCGGAGAACCCATCCCCGGTCTCTTCGCCGCCGGGCGCTGCACCGCCGGACTGGCCGCGTGGGGCTACGCCAGCGGTATCTCGCTCGGTGACGGCAGCTTCTACGGCCGCCGCGCGGGCCGGTCCGCGGCCAAGGGCTGAGCCCAGCCGCATACCTCACCGCCGCCGCCACACAGCCCTACGCCCCCGACGCCCCGGGCCGCTATGCGTGACAAGCGCCGTACCGGTGTGCTAGGAATATATTCCTAATAGGAATATATCGGTCAGGCACATTGGAGGATCGATGTCAGGTATCGCCGAACCCGCCACCCCCACGGCCGTCATCGACCGCATATCGCTGGTTCTCGACGCCTTCGAGGGTCCGGGGCGGCTCACCCTGGCGCAGATCGTCAGGCGCACCGGCCTGCCGCGCTCGTCGGCGCATCGGATGCTCGAACGCCTGGTGCAGCTGCGCTGGCTGCGCCGCAGCGGTCGCGACTACGAGTTGGGCATGCGACTCGTCGAACTCGGATCGCTCGCCGTGCATCAGGACCGGCTGGTGCGGGCGGCCGGCCCGTTGCTGGGTGAATTGCACCGCGCCACCGGCCTTGTCGTGCACCTGGCCGTGCTCGACGGCCCCGACGTTGTGTACCTGGACAAGATCGGTGACCAGAGAATCCCCACCCGGGTGGGTGGTCGCCAACCCGCCCACTGCACCGCAGTCGGCAAGGCGATCCTCGCCTATCGCGACGAGGATGCCGAAATCGATCTGCGGGTTCGGAAGACGAGATACTCGATCTCCAGCGGCACCCAGCTTGCCATCGAGCTAGCCAAGGTGCGGGCCCACGGCGTCGCGTTCGAGCGCGAGGAGTCACTGCTCGGCTTCGGCTGTGTGGCGGCACCGATCGGCGGGCCGGGTGAGGCGGTGGCCGCGGTGTCGGTGTGCGGTCCAATGAACCGCATGATGTTCGACCAGCGACTGACGGCCCCGGTGCGCATGACCGCGATGGGCATCT
Source organism: Mycobacterium sp. 852002-30065_SCH5024008 (assembly GCF_001665645.1). Taxonomy (NCBI): domain Bacteria; kingdom Bacillati; phylum Actinomycetota; class Actinomycetes; order Mycobacteriales; family Mycobacteriaceae; genus Mycobacterium; species Mycobacterium sp. 852002-30065_SCH5024008. Next base: position 58,518 of record NZ_LZSZ01000140.1, read on the forward strand.
GGCGCAACGTCGAAGACGGCCCGCAACGCGTCGCTCCAACCCTGCAGCCGCTGCGCCCGCTGCGTCCCGCAGGTCCGGCGACGCGGCCCGCCCTTCAGTACGCGTGAACGCGTGCACATGTCGGGCGGCCACGTCTTCGTGATCGACCGGGTGGTTACCCGGCCCGGCTGCGCTCGACGGTTCGTCGACGCCTACCTCGCCGAGTACGCCCCCGGCGCACGGCAGCGCGGAATGACGTTGCGCGATATTCTGGTCAGCCCGCCGATCTGGTTCGATGACGAAACCAACATCGTGACGATCACCTGGACGCTGCCCGACGTGCGCGCGTGGTGGGAGATGACGTGGAAGGGCAGGCCGGACCCGGCCCTCGGCGAATGGTGGTGCAACATAGCCGAACTCGTGCAGGAGCGGTCCCGATCGTTCGCCGCGGCCCCCGAGGACGTGGACCGACTTTGCGATGTTTAGCGTCACCAGGTTGTTAGACGTCATCGAGGACGAACGCGACCGGATGCTCACCGCGTTGCGGGCGGCCGCCCGCGACGCCCGAGCGTTGCGCTGGGTGGTGCAGCCGACTTTGCCGGGGGCGCGTAACGGCGGAGACATCTTGCTGCACCTGAGGTTCGATGCCGAAGACCGGGCCGGTCTAGCCCTGAGGCGATTGACCCCTCTCCTCACCGACTTCGCAGTCACCCGGGTCAACGGTGCCAACTATCGGGGCAGACCCGTTCGCCGCAGCGAAACCCCGGGCACGGTGTATCGCGCACTGTTGCTTCGGGTGTCCTCCGACACGCCGGGCGCGATCGTCGCCCGCTTCGAGCACGAACTGTCATCGATGGCGCGTTATGTCTCGTCCATCCGCGCATGGCAGCTGAGCCGGGTGTCCGAGGGCGTCGGAACCTCCGCCTGGACCCACGTGTTCGAGCAAGAGTTCTCCGACGTCGACGGGCTGTTGGGGCCGTATTTGATGCATCCGATCCACTGGGCCGTCGTGGACCGTTGGTTCGACCCCGAGTGTCCCGACGTCATCATCCACGACCGCGTCTGCCACAGCTTCTGCCTCTGCGGCGACCGGGTTCTCACCTGACGGACGAGCGGCGTGGAGGCGGCGAGCTAGAGCCCCGCCGCCCGGATATTCGGGTTGGCCGTCTGCGGTGGCGGCAGCGGCGGCAGCACCGCGGTTCCATCCAGGCTGTGCACGGGCAGTTGCTGCGACCACGGAAAGTGCAGGCTGAACGCGACTAGCCCGGTGCGCTCGGCGGCGGGCAGGTGACACATCGCCAGCACGGTCTCGGCCAGGTATTCCACCGGCTCGGTCGGGAACCCATTCGGAATGAGCTGGGCCGCACCGGGAGTGCGGACGGCAGTCGATGGGCCGACGCAATTCACCGCGATGTTGGCATCGAGCAATTCGGCGGCGACGCCCTGGGTGAAGCGATGCAGCGCGGCCTTGCATGACGCGTAGATCACGTCGCCCGAGGTCTTGTTGTAGTCGCGATACGGTCGCACTGGGGCGACGCCGGTCACCGAGCCGATGTTGACGATCCAGCCTGCGCCCTGCTTGCGCATCTGCGGCACAGTCGCTTTCGTCAAGACGAACGGCGTGCGCAGGTAGTGCTCTACCGTACGGTCGAACATTTCCAGACTCATGTCCTCCGCGAGGGAGTAATCCGCGAAACCGGCGTTGTTGACCAGGATGTCGATGCGGCCGGCGCGGTCGAGCACCGCGTCGATCAGCCCGTCGCGCTGCGCGGCATCCTCGAGATTGGCCGCGACGGCGAATGCCTTCCCGCCGGCGGCTTCGATCAACTCGACCGTCTCGCCGACGGTGCCTGGAAGCGTGGTGGCCGCCCCACCGCGGATGGACGACGACACGGCGTGTGAACGGGCCGTGACTGCCACGGTGGCGCCTTCGGCAGCCAAGCGCTGGGCGATCGCCCGGCCGATCCCGCGGCTACTGCCGGTGACCAAAGCCGTCCTGCCGGAGAGCAACTCGCTCATCGCAACTCGAAATCGTCCTCAACCGGTGCACGGTGATCACGCCATACGTCGAGCAGCCGATATGGGAAGGCCGTCACGATCCGCCCGCCGCCAGAACGGTAGTACGTGTGCGCGGACGGGGTGTGACACCACACCGTGCCCTGCATCGTCGCGTCGATGTCGGCGACGTAGTCATCGTAAGCGCGCTGCCTCACTTCGATCGTCGACGCCGCTCGCAGCGCCATGAGCTGCAGGCATTCCATGACGTAGTGCACCATCACCTCGACGCCGAAATTGTGGCCCGCGCCGTGTCCGGGGCTGTAGTTGGGTGCCGACGAGATGAACAAGTTGGGGAACCCGGGGACGGTTCCACCGCGGTAAGCCCGCGGTCGATTGCCCCACTCGTCGGCCAGCTTCTTGCCGTCTCGCCCCTGAATGTCGATGGTGGACAGGAAATCCAGATGGTAGCCGGTCGCGTAGACGATGACGTCCAAGTCGATCTGCCGGCCGTCGGACGTCACGATGCCCGCCTCGTTGACTCGGGCCGGCTCGCTCGCTTCGACGTCGACGTGCTCGCGGGCCAGCGCCGCATAATATCCGCCGGGATCGCGGATGATCCGCTTGCCATACGGCGCGAAGTCCGGCGTGACCTTGCGCGCGAGTTCGCTACCGGCGCCGAAGACGTCGTCGATGTACTTTAGGCACATCTGCAGCAGCGCGTCGTTGGCCGGTGAAACGGACAGATGGCCGCGCGCCCAGTCGGCGTCGTACAAGATCACGGGGTAGTTGTTGTCCGCGGTTCCCCAATAGGATTTGAGCCGAATCCAATTGGCGTAGAACGGCAACCGGGTACCCAGCCATCGCTGATAGTCGGGCACCTCATCGGTCAGCCGCCGCCGCGGCGCCACCCAGTGCGGCTGGCGCTGGAACACCGTCAGGTGCGACACCTGGTCGACGCACGCGTCGACGATCTGCACCGCGGTGCATCCCGCACCGATAATGGCAACCCGCTTGCCGGTCAGATCTAGACCGGGATCCCATTGCGCTGAATGGACTTCGACTCCGGCGAAAGTCCCCCTTCCACTCAGTTGCGGCCAGCGTGGCCGGTTGAGGTAGCCGGCGGCGGGGATCACCACATTGGCGTAGCTGATCTCACGGGCACCGCCGGGACCCAGCGCACTGATCTGCCACTGATGACGCTCGTCGTCCCACCGAAGGGCTTCGATTTCGGTACCGAAGCGGGTGCGTTGCCGCAGTTCGTACTTGTCGGCCACCGACACCAGATAGGACTGATACTCCGGCCCCATCGGGTAATAGCTGGACCAGTCGCCGTTGATGTCGCGCGACAACGAGTAGTACGCCGAGGGCGTGTCCACGCCGATTCCGGGATAGGTGGTCGTGTACCAGGTTCCGCCTACCTCGTCATGACGGTCGAAAATCTGGTAGTTCACGCCGGCGTCGGCCAACTCCAACGCGGCGGTCAATCCCGCAATACCGGCGCCGATGATAGCCACCCGGAAGTCGTCGGGGAGCTTCGCGGTGCGGGGCAGCACCGGCTGCGGCGGCTGGAATCCGCCCTGCTCCAACAGCAGCGGGATGTACTCGGGGTCGATCGTTCCGCCGAGTGCGACCGGCGCGATCCGCGCGAACAGGTCGGGGTCGTCGGCACCGGCAGCGTGAAAAGACCGGGGCATCTGCAGCGCGCTGACCACTGCCTCGACGATGGCCGCCCTCGTCTCCGGGTCGGTAGTCCCCGCCTGCTCTGGCGGGTCGGGCACGTGGGTGATCTTCGGCGCGAAGCGGTCGACCACCCCTGCGTCACCGGTGAGTTGCGTCAGTACCGCGACGAGCACGCCGGGGTCGGCCCGAGCCAGGTTGTCCCGCAGTTCGTCGCGATCCACGCCCTCGCGCCCGGTGCGGTCGGCTCTCGCGGTTGCGCCAGTGCTCATGACGCCGAGTATCGCCGCCGCCCACCGTTATCGGGCAGCCCTTGTCTACTCAGCGGGACACCGGCAACAAATCGTCGATTGTCGGCGCCTACGGTGGCCCGCATGCAGTTGGGCGACCTTGACGTCACCGTCGTGCGCGCACGCAGTCATGCGCTCGGCGATATCCCCCGCCGGCCTGCGCGCAGGCACCCGGACAAGATCGCGATTGTCGACGGTGATGTCGTGCTGAGTTTCGCCGAGCTCGAGAACCTGGTGGACCGCGCGGCGGCGGCGTTGGGCGACAACGGTTTTAGAGCCGGCGAGCGACTGGCGCTCTTGTCGCACAACTGCTGGCAATACGCCGTACTGGTATTCGCTGCTGCCCGGGCTGGGGTCGTCCTCGTCCCGGTCAACTTCATGCTCACCGCCGAGGAGGTCTCCTACATCCTCGGCCATAGTGGCGCACGAGGATTCATCGTCGAAGCGGCGTTGACACCCACCGCCGACCAAGCCATGCGATTGGGCGGATCGGTAACGACGAAGGCGGCGCTGCTGCCACCCGGGCAGTCCGCCCCGGCTGGCTGGCCCGACTTCGCCGAGTGGCTGAGCACTACATCGACGGCCCCACGCCCCCATATCCACGACGACCAACTACTGCGCCTGATGTACACCAGCGGCACCGAATCGCGACCCAAGGGCGCCATGCACACCAGCCGAAGCCTGATGTGGAACTACATCAGCACGATCCTGGCCGGCGACATGTCCGCCGACGATGTCGAGATCCATTCCCTGCCGCTCTACCACTGCGCACAACTCGACAATTTCCTGGCCACCGATGTCTATCTCGGCGCTACCAGCATCATCCTGCCGCGGCCGGATCCCGAACTCGTCCTGCGCACTGTCGAGCGCTACGCCGTCACCAACTATTTCGCCCCACCGACGGTCTGGATCTCGTTGCTGCGATCACCCGTCTTCGACACCGTCGACCTGTCCAGCCTGCGCAAAGGGTATTACGGCGCCTCGGCGATGCCGGTCGAGATCCTCAGCGAGATTCGGGAGCGCCTGCCGCGCCTGAGGTTGTGGAACTTCTACGGCCAGACCGAAATGGCGCCGCTGGCCTCCGCGCTCGGCCCCGACGAACAGGACGCGCACGCAGGTTCGGCGGGGCGTCCGGTCGCGAACGTGGAGACCGCGATCCTGGATGACGATGGCGCCCCCCTTGCCCCGGGCGTCGTCGGTGAAATCGCCCATCGCAGCCCGCATTTGATGCTGGGCTACCTGGACGATTCACAGAAGACAGCCGAGGCCTTCCGGGGCGGATGGTTCCATTCCGGCGACCTCGGCTACTACGACGAGCGCGGGCTGCTTCATGTCGTGGACCGCAAGAAGGACATGATCAAGACCGGCGGGGAAAACGTCGCAAGCCGGGAAGTCGAAGAAGTCATTTACCGACACAGCGGCGTAGAAGAAGTCGCGGTGTTCGGCCTGACCCACCCGGTTTGGGTCGAGGCCGTCGTCGCGGCGGTGGTGCTGCGCGACGGCGTCGACCTCGCCGAGGGCGACATACTCGCGCACTGTCGCGCGCACCTGGCCGGGTTCAAGACACCCAAGCGAATCTTCTTCGTCGATTCCCTACCGAAGAACCCCAGCGGCAAGCTGCTGAAACGCATGCTGCGCGAGCGATTCAGCCCGGGATCAGCTGATCGGTGAAACGCGCAGGGTGGAAGATACGGTGATGGCGTTCTCCCGGTTGGTGCCCCCTACCTCAATCGACCCGTTGTCGACGCAGGGCCTTCGCGACGAGGTGCGGCAGTTCCTCGACGACCAACGGGCGGCCGGGGCGTTCACCCCGTCGGTGGACGCCTGGCTGTCGGGATGGGATGAAAACTTCACCGCCGCGCTCGCGGCGCGCGGCTGGTTGGGAATGACGGTGCCCGTCGAATATGGCGGCCACGGACGTTCGTTCCTGGAGCGGTTCGCCGTCACCGAGGAGCTGCTCGCCGCAGGCGCCCCCGTCGCTGCGCACTGGATCGCCGACCGGCAGATCGTGCCGTCATTGCTGAAATACGGAACAGAGTCACAGAAGTTGGCTTTCCTGCCGCGGATCGTGCGCGGCGAGTGCTTCTTCGCCATCGGCATGAGCGAGCCGGAGTCCGGTTCCGACCTGGCCAGCGTGCGCACCAGGGCGCTGCGCATCGACGGAGGCTGGTCGCTGACCGGCACCAAGGTTTGGACGTCGGGCGCACACCTCGCGCACGCGTTCATCGTGCTCGCCCGAACAGCGCCACTGGATCCAGAGCACCGGCACGCCGGACTGAGCCAGTTCATCGTCGACCTGCGCGGGCCCGGGGTCGACGTGCGCCCGATCGTCTCGATGAACGGCGCCCACCACTTCAACGAGGTGGTACTCGACGAGGCGTTCGTCCCCGACGACATGGTGTTCGGCGCAATCGGTGACGGCTGGCGGCAGGTGACTTCCGAGCTGAGCTTCGAGCGGAGCGGACCCGAGCGTTACCTGTCGACCTTCGTGCTGCTGGCCGCCTGCGCCGACCGGATGGCGGCGAATGCCATTCCCCGCAACGCGGAGCTGGGGAGGCTCGTTGCGCGGGTCACCGGTCTGCACCACATGTCCACCGCGGTTGCCGGCGCGTTGGAACGGCGCGAGCCGGCCGACATCCCCGCCGCCTTGGTCAAGGTGCTCGGCACCACCACCGAAGGCGACATCGCCGAGTTCGCCGACCTGCAGGACTTCCCCGATCGGATCTTCGCGGAGTTGGTGCGTGCCGCCGTGGACCAGCGCCCGGGGTTTACTCTGCGCGGCGGCACCAATGAGGTGCTTCGCGGAGTCGTCGCCCGCGGATTGGGGCTGCGGTGAGCGCCTGGCCGTCCGTCGACGAAGCCCTGGCCGACATGATGGGTGCCGTCTTTGCCGGTCGCCGCGAAAAGCTCGTGGGCGAAAAGCTCGTCGAGCGGGGCTCTGACCTGTGGCACCAGCTCGCTGAGCTCGGTCTGCTGCGCCTCACCGGTGCGGTCGAGCACGGCGGCAGCGGGGCTGGGTGGTACGAGGCGGCCGAACTCCTGAAGGCGGCGGTGCGCAGCGGTATTCGGATCCCGCTGGCGGAGCACGACTTGTTGGCATGCTGGCTCTTGGAGGCCTGCGGGTCGGCCGCCGACGGCGCGGCGCGGACGGTCTGCGTGGTCGACACGCATGGCGTCGCGACGCACGTGCCGTGGGCGAGCGCGGCCGAACGGGTGGTGGTCGTATGGCGCGCCGACGGGCAATATCGCGTCGCCGACGTTGCAGCCGAGACGCTCACCATCACCCCCGGCGCCAATTTGATCGGTGAACCACGCGACACCGTGGCTGCCGAGCTCTCCGGCTTGCAGGGAACGCCCATCGGCCCGGCCCTGGTCAGCCAGCTGCGGCTGAAGTCGGGGTTGGTGCGGGCGATCCAGGTGTGTGCCGCCCTGGACGAAATACTGCAACTCTGCATCGAGCACGTCACCTCACGAACCCAGTTCGGACGCCCGTTGTCGAAATTTCAAGGCGTTCAGCACCTGGTCTCCGACGTTGCCGCCGAGGCCGCGCTCGCCAGGGCCGCAACCGAGGCGGCGTTGACGGCCGGCGTCACGGCAGAGTGGGCGAGCCCGACCCTGGAATTCCTTGTGGCCGCGGCGCGTTCGTGTGCGGGCCACGCGACATCCGTCGTGGTGAGAAACGCCCACCAAGTGCACGGCGCCATCGGCACCACCCGTGAGCACCGCCTGCATGAATTCACCAGGGCCGCGCTCGCGTGGCGATCGGAGTTCGGTTCGATGCGCTACTGGGACGACGTCATCACCGACGCTGCAATGCACGCGAGCGCCGGGGGCTTGTGGAGCCTCATTACCGAGTGACGGACGGTGTTCCACTCATCGGGCAGTCGCCGTGCCGCCGAGGCCACAGTGGAGTTTCATTCGATGCCATGAGCAACGACATCCCGCTGTCGGAACTGCAGGAGTTCATCGGCGAGTTCTGGTACCACTACGACGAGGCCCACTACGACGAGCTGGCGGTTAGATACGCCCATGACGTGCGCTACGTGACGAGAAGCGACTCGGGCGCAAGTCCTTTCGAGGACCTCATGTCGCCCGAGCTCAACGGCCGAGACGCGGTGATCGAGTGGTTGTCCCAGCATCGCAAGCAAAGCCCGTACCCATTGCGTCACCACGCCACCAACGTCCACCGCACCGGCGCCGACGGTGACGTCACCCGCGCGCGGTTCTACATCCTGGTGAACCAAATCGCTAATTTCGTGCCGTTCGCGGTCTCCAGCGGGGTTGTCAACGTCGCCGTCCGACGCGGCGAGAATCGGCTGCAATTCACCGAGATGAACGTCGTCCTCGATGCGACCAACTCGGTCCTGCTGGCGGACCTGCACGCCGACAGCACCGCCCCGTCATGACCGCCCGCGGCGTATTCTCCGGTGGCGTCGCCGTCATCACCGGGGCTGGATCCGGGATCGGTGCCGGTTTGGCGCGGCACGCCCACCGGTTGGGCATGACCGTGGTGCTCGCCGACATCGACGCCGACGGCATCGCCGCGCTGCGCGACGAACTGTGCGCGGCCAGCGGCACGGCCGTCGACATCACCTGCAACGTGCGTGATCCCGAGGCGGTGCAGGGCCTCGCGGACCGGGTTTACCGCGACTTCGGCGCGGTGCGACTGTTGGTGAACAACGCGGGCATCGAACAGTTCGGCTATCTGTGGGATACGCCGGTGACCAACTGGCAGCGCGTCGTCGACGTCAACATCAGCGGAGTCTTCTACGGCGTGCGGGCATTTCTGCCGAAAATGATGGCCGTCGACGAGCAAGCGTGGGTGTGGAACGTTGCGTCAGTCGGCGCCGTGGTCACAATGCCGTTGCAGACGCCCTACATCGTGAGCAAGCACGCTGTGCTCGCCATGACCGAATGCCTGTGCGCTGAGGTGCAATTGGCGGGACACGACCACCACATACATGTGCAGGCGGTGTTGCCCGGGCCGGTGGTGTCCAACATCTTCGAATCCGCGGGGGGTGTCGATGCCACGGAGACGGCTGACGTCGGCGCCGCCGAGACGCACCGCGAGGCCATGCTGGACATCAAAGCGGTGGCTATGGACCCATTGACGGCCGCCGAAACACTATTCGAACAGGCCGCCGAGGGCCGCTTCTACCTGCTCACCCATCCTGAAGTCGGGTCGGCGATGGCGGATCGCGCGGAAGTGCTTGCCACGCAACGACGGCCGGTACTGCGCACGGAACGCCGGTTCATTGCCGAACAGCTCTGACATGGGGACCTCCGAGCTGGACCCCGATGCCGACGCCCGCATCGCTTCGTTCGGTGACGTCCCACCGATGCGCCAGCGCGGGCTCGCGGCCGTGCGCGCCGCGCTCGAATCCGCGCCACCGCCCGAGTCAATGGCCGAGATGGCCGCCGTCACGGAGGTAGCCATCCCCGGTCCCGCGGGCGACATGCCGGCACGGGTCTACCGCCCCGACACCGAGGGTGGCGGACCCGTGCTGGTGTATTTGCACGGTGGCGGGCTCGTGATGGGGTCGAACCGCTCGTTCGAGCCCCTGGCGCGTGAGCTGGCTGCGGCGTCGGCAGCCACCGTCGTAGCGGTCGACTACCGCCTGGCCCCGGAGTGGCCGCCGCCCGCGCAGTTCGACGATGCGTACGCCGCGACGGAATGGGTGTCACGCAATGCCCGTCAGCTACGGCTCGACCCCGAACGACTCGGGGTGATCGGCGACAGTGCTGGTGGCGCGCTCGCGGCCAGCGTTGCGCTCGCCGCGCGTGATCGCGGCGGTCCGCCGATCTGCGCGCAGGTGTTGCTGTATCCGGGCCTGGACCGCGACATGGCGGCTCCTTCCCTCACCTCCTTGGCCGATGCCCCGATGCTCACCCGCGATGACATCAACTTCATGCACTCCCTGGTCGACGGCGATGCAGGTGCGCCCAGCAGCCCATACCTGGTTCCCGCCTACGCATCCGAGCTTGGCGGCCTCCCTGCGGCCATCGTCGTCACCGCGGAGTGCGACCCGATCCGGGATTGGGGTGAGCGGTATGCGACACGGCTGCGGGACGCCGGCGTGCAGACCACCCTGACCCGTTATCCCGGGATGTGCCACGGATTTCTGATGCGTTCCGATGCCACGGCGCGGGGCCGGCTGGCCATGGCCGAGATCGGCGCGCTACTGCGGGCGAAGTTCGGCCATCCGGTCCGGTTTTGACGTCCCGGTGACCGGGCTGCCGCCCCGCTTATCGCAACCGCGCTGCCCACAATCAGACCACGAACTGCAAAAGGAGACAGCTGATGCTCACCGACGACCGGCGGATGGAGCTTTCCGACGTGTTGCGGCCGGCCGCGCTGCCGCGCGAGGTCGACAACGTCTATACCGACGATCAGCGCGAACGCCTGCTCGACGTGGTACGCACGGAGGGGCCGTGGCGGTTGATCATTGCGCAACACTTCGCGTCCCCCGACGAGCTGATCGCCACCATGAGCGGCCTCTTCCCAGAGGGCTTCACCCCATCGCTCGACCTGTTCCTGACCCCGACCTTCCGCGGCTACCTCGCCAATTACGGCGCGGTGCTCTACCCACAGCTGCACGACTGCTTTTACAACGCGCAGTTCCTCGAGATGGCCAAAAGCTATTGGAACGCCCCGTACGCCAAACCACAGCTGATGCTGTTCAATATCAACGGGCCCTGCGCCAACCGCGACCCGGGACATTTGGACTCGCCGAGCTTTCGCGGCGTGCGTCACGAGAACGCGCCGACCTGGCTCACCAGCGTGATGGGTAAGTCCGGCCTTTTCGGCGACTACCTGATCAAAATGGCGCAGGTGATCACTTGGTTCTCGCTCGACCCCGGGAGCGGATTCACCTACTGGCCCGACGGGCCGCTCAAGGCCCCCAAACGCGTTTTGCCGCCGATCAATAACCGTGGCGTGGTGGTGCAGAACGAAATGATGGTGCATCGCGGCGAAGCGAATGGACCACTCGAGCAACAAGTTCCGGCCGGATTATCCTTCGACACCGTCTTTTCCGGTGACCCCGGTGACCGGGATCAGTGGTTGCTCAAGAACGGCGACGAGGTGATCGCCCGCCACCACACCGACCAACTGCGGTTCCTGGTGCACTGGTCCGCCGAGGTGTTCACCGACCACGACGAGCTGAAGAAGAACATGGAGGGCTCGCACGACCTGACCATCGAGAAGGCCATTGACATCATGGTCGACGACCTCAACGGCAGGGGCATCAAGCTTGACATTCCCAGTGAACCATTGCACGACCCGGCGTTCATCAGCGCGCTTAACGCCGGCTACGACCTGGGCGGCCCCGCCGTCTACCCCGAAGAGGCGCCCATCAGCGCATTCCAGCTCGCCTGATGGGATCACCTCACCGCCGAGCGTCGACTCGTCTGCACGGAAACGCCTTCAAAGCCAACATAGTTCGGCAGTCGGCGGAATAAGGGTCAAGCAGTTTCGTCGACGACGGCCAAACCGCCACGCCGCACGGCTTCGAGCATCGACTCCTGCAACGCCGAACACGCCAGGAACACGCCACGACCGCCGGGCGTGGCGATACTCTGCGCTTCGGCACGCTCGACGCACCGGGCCGTCGCATCGGCGTTCCACTGCACGCTGGTCTGATTCCAGCTACTTTTGCGAGCAAGTACCTGCGCCCCGCACCTGCGGCACCCCACGGGGCGCATCGGCATCTCGTCGAGGCGATTGTCTTGCCGCACAGACGAATCGAGCGACATCACGCTAGCCAGCGCCCTGCGCGGCCATGTTGGCCTCGACCTCTTTCATCCACGCCTCGTGGGGCCGGGTGGTGTCGAGCTCGAACTCGAAGCGGTCCACCATATCCGGTTGGACATCGGTGGCGTCGACGTAGAACTGCTGGTACCAGCGACGTAACTGGTAGACCGGCCCGTCCTCCTCGACGAGAAGCGGGTTGTCGATGCGCGCCTTGTGCCGCCAGATCTGCACGTCCTGCTCAAAGCCGATCTTGACGAAGTCACCCAGGCTGATCGCGGTCTTCAGCGCCTCATCGCCGGGCAACTTGTCCGACTTCTTGACGATGATGCCGTACTGCAGCACAAAGGAATTCGAGTCGATCGGGTAATGGCAGTTGATCAGGATCGTCTTGGCGTCGCCGTCCGTGTAGTGGTAGGTCAGGTCGTCGATCATGAAGGACGGCCCGTAGTAGGACGCCACCGACGTGGTCCCCAGCATCGTGGTCCCCTCGGGGCTACCGATGTCGGGACGACTCCCACCGTTCATGTACTGCGTGGCCACGTGCCCCTCGAAGATGTTCTTGAAATACGTGGGTAACGAGCCGTGTATGTAGAAGAAGTGGGCCATGTCCACCACGTTGTCGATGATCTCGCGACAGTTGCTGTGCACGACCGTGGTGTACCAGTGCCAGTCGGTCCACTCGTCGCTGGTGGCACCCTCGATGCGCGGGATCATGACCTCCGCGGGCGGCGGTTTGCGCTCCGGGTCGTTCCACACGAACAACATCCCGTCCTGCTGCAGCGTGGTCCACGCCGCAGTGCGCGCCAGCTTCGGCGTGCGCCGGCTGTAGGGCACCTGCTTGCACCGCCCGTCACCGCCCCAGCGCCAGTCGTGGAACGGGCAGGCGATCTCGTCGCCCTTGACTTCGCCCTGCGAGAGATCACCGCCCATGTGCCGGCAGAAGGCGTCAAGGACGTTGATGGTGCCGTTCGCGCTGCGGAAGACAACGAGCTTTTGTCCGAAGGCGTTGATCGCGTGCGGCTTGCCATCACCGAAATCCCGAATCAGGCCCAGGCAGTGCCAGCCGCGCGCGAACCGCGTCGGCACGGCCTGCGCTTCAATCTGCCGAACTTCGTCGACCTCGGACTGCGTCGTCATAGGGAAGATTAAACTCCCGTCGCCCCGTTTGCGGGGCCGCTTGTTCCCACTGATCAGGACGGCTCTTCCGTTGTCGGGCGGCCTGGGCATACGGTTTTGCGCGTGAACCCCCAGAGCGCGACGATCCCCGCCGGGCTTCCCGTGGCCGATGTGACGGTCGACCTGCTGGTGGTCGGGTCCGGGACCGGCATGGCCGCGGCACTGGCCGCCCGCGAACTCGGGCTGTCGGTGCTGATCGTGGAGAAGTCGTCGTACGTGGGCGGGTCGACAGCCCGGTCGGGCGGCGCGTTGTGGCTACCCGTCAGTCCCGTGCTGCGAGATGCCGGCGCCGGAGACTCCCCCGAGCGCGCCGCCGCGTATTTGGACTCGGTGGTGGCGGGTTCGGCCCCGGCGCAGCGATCGGCCGAATTCGTGGCTCATGTCGCGGCGACGGTCGACATGCTGCGCCGCACTACCCCGCTGCGGCTGTTCTGGGCCCGTGACTACTCCGACTACCACCCCGAGGAGCCGGGTGGCAGCGCGGCGGGCCGGACGTGCGAATGCCACCCGTTCGACACATCGATCCTCGGCCGGTACCGCACGCGGTTGCGGCCCGGCGTGCTCGAGGCCGGCGTCTCGATACCGACGACGGGCGCCGACTACCGGTGGATGAACCTCGTGGCCCGAGTGCCGCGCAAGGGCATTCCCACGTTCGGCAAGCGGGTGGCGCAGGGCTTCGGTGGGAGGATTATCGGTCGGCGCTACGCCGCGGGCGGCCAGGGTCTGATGGCCGGGCTGTTTGCGGGGGTGCTGCGCGCCGGTATCCCGGTGTGGACCGGTTGCCCGCTCGTGCGCCTGGACGGCGACGGGGAGCGGGTGACTGGCGCGGTCGTCGACTATGACGGGCTGGAGGTGACGATCACCGCCCGGCGAGGAGTGGTGCTGGCAACCGGCGGTTTCGACCACAGCATGGACATGAGGTGGAAGTTTCAGTCCGAGTCGCTGGGCGCCAATCTGAGCCTGGGTGCCCAATCCAATACGGGCGACGGCATTCGTGCGGGGCAGGAATTCGGCGCCGACACTGCTTTGATGGATCAAGCCTGGTGGTTTCCCGCCATCGCGCCCCTGCTGGGCAAGGCGCCGGCGGTAATGCTGGCGGAACGTTCACTGCCTGGAAGTCTCATCGTCGACCAAAACGGCCACCGATTCGCGAACGAGTCCGCGGATTACATGTCGTTCGGCCAGCGATTGCTCGAGCTGGAGCGGTCGGGCAGCCCCGTGGACGCGATGTGGATCGTCTTCGACCAGCAGTACCGCAACAGCTATGTCTTTGGCGCCGAACTGTTCCCGCGCATGCGCATCCCGCAAGCCTGGTACGACGCGGGAATCGCGGTGCGGGCGGACAACCTCGGCGAGCTGGGTGCCCGGATGAACGTTCCGGTGCCAGAATTCTGCGAGACGATGACTTACTTCAACCAAAACGCCGCTGTCGGTGAGGATCCCGACTTCGGCCGAGGGCGCAGCGCCTACGACCGCTATTACGGCGACCCGACGATCAAGCCGAACCCGAATCTGCGCCCGTTGGCCAAGGGCCCGTTCTACGCCGTGAAGATGGTGCTCAGCGACCTCGGCACGTGCGGCGGGCTCAATGCCGACGAGCGCGCACGGGTGCTCCGCGAGGATGGAAGCGTGATCGCCGGCCTGTATGCAATCGGCAACACCGCCGCCAACGCGTTCGGCACGACGTACCCGGGCGCGGGCGCGACGATCGCGCAGGGCCTGGTGTACGGCTACATCGCGGCCCGCGACGCGGCGCGGGACGCGACGGGCTAGTCCGCTTTGCGTTTGGCCTCGACCTGCTTCTCGACCTCACGCCAGTAGCCGGGCATCGGGCGCGGCTGCCCGAAGCCCCCCTTGGTCGCCTTCTTCAGGATGGCGTCCGCCTCGTCGATGTCCTTCATCAATTCGAGCGCGAACTCGCGCTCGGCCGCGTAGTACTTGGCCGCCCAGCGCAGCGCGATCACCGAATACGCCCATGCAGGTTGGGCCTCGGCGCCGTCGGCGTCCTCAACCGCTTTGCGGTGCCTGGCTTCGGCGTAGGCGACGTGTTCCTGCAGCAGCTCCTTGAGCCGCGCCGGGTTGCTGAGGTGACCAAACGTCACCCGCAACAGGACGCTGTGCTTGAGCACCGGGGGGTCCACCGGGGCGTTGTTGGTCCAGTCGGTGACAGCGGCCATCCCGGCTGGCGTGATCTTATAGAGTCGGCGGCTGCGCGTACCCTCGTCGTGCTCAACGCGTGAGGTCACCAAGCCCAGCCCCTCGAGCTTCTTCAGCTCGGTGTAGATCTGGCTGTAAGACGGACTCCAGTAGTAGAGATCGACGCTCCAGTCGATCCACTTTTTCAGGTCGTAGCCGGAGACCTCCTCCTCGTAGGACATCATGCCCAGCAGCGCCCAACTCGTGGCGGCAAGCGCCGCCTTCGACTTGTTTTCGCCGGTAGGGTCCGGTTCGGAGTCCACGACGCAAGGTTAACAACCCGGGACGAGGATCTGTTTGACGCGGACCGCTAGGCGGGATGCATGTGCTGGGCGATGGTCTCAGGGAGACAGCCGGTCCCCGGAGATGCGTGATGGCTTTGGAGGAAACACCATGAAGTTCGCGTTCCCCCTTCCGCACATGTTGCGGCTGCCGGCGATGACGCAACCCTGGGAAGCGGCCGTCACGGGGCCGGACCAAACCCGCATGATCAAATGCGCCGACCGTTGTGGCTACGACATGATCGCCGTCCCCGAGCATCTCGTCATCCCCACCGAGCACGTCGAGCTTTCCGGGCCGCACTACCTGCACCCGACGGCCGCCCAGGCCTACATCGCCGGTGCGACCGAGCGGGTCGCGATCAACTCCTGCGTCACCATCCTGCCGTTGCACCAGCCGATCGCCCTGGCCAAGGCGCTGGCCACGGCGGACTGGATGAGCGGGGGCCGGATGATGGTCACCTTCGGGGTTGGCTGGCTGGCAAGGGAATTCGAGCTCCTCGGAGTGCCCTTCGGCGAGCGGGGCCGCATCGCCGACGAATACCTCGCGGCCATCGTGGAGCTGTGGACCAGTGACACCCCGCGATTCGACGGCCGCTACGTGGCGTTCGACGGCATCGCGTTCGAACCGAAACCGGTTCAAAAGCCCCACCTTCCGGTCTGGATCGGCGGCGACGCCGATGCGGCGCTGCGCAGGGCGGCCAAGTACGCGTCCGGCTGGTGGCCGTTCCTGACGCCGCCCGAGCGGATCGCCGAAAGGCTCGACTACCTCAAATCCCAGCCGTCTTATGACGGCCGGCCGTTCGAGGTGATGCACGGGCTGAGCACCAACCGGGTCGGCGAAGGACACGTCGCCCGCGACGACCCGGCCGAACGGCCCGGCATGAGCGCCGACGAGATCGTCGACCGGTTGGCCTGGCTCGCCGAGCAGGGCGTGACGGTCAGCGCCGTGCCCATCCCCGCCGTCGGCGGCGTCGACGAATACCTCGACTACGCGCAGTGGGTGATCGAGGAAATCAAGCCCAAGGTGCCGGGACCGATCACCTGATCGTCAACCCGCGCTTGCGAACCCACAACACCGCGGCGACGGTGCCTGCGATCCAGACGGCCACGGCAACAGCCAGGTGCACGAAGCTCTTGGTGTCCCGACCGAACACCGGCCAGATCATCGCGGGCAGCTTGGTCCAGAGCACCTTGTGCTCGACCCCGTTCATCGGGTCGGCGACGTAGTACAGCGCGTACGGCAGGGTCAGCACCGTCAGCCAGCTGCCGGTGCGGCGCCGATCGCCGCGCTGCCGCCATCGCCGAATCAGCGGCTCGACGCTGACCGGATGCAGCACCGAGATCACGTTGCCCACCCCCAGCCAGGACACGATGGGCACGGCGACGGTCGGGATCGTGATCCCCAGCCGCCCAGGCGTTTCCAGGCACAGCGTCAACACCATGGCCGCCAGCAAGGTGGGCAGTCCGACGATCGCAAGCAGGGCAAGGTTTTTGATCAGCAGGATTCGCCAGAACGGCACGCCGTCGGACAGGCCGGCCAGGACGCGATAGTGATCGGCGCCGAACAGGTTGGTGGTGGTGACGTCGGCCAGCACCCACGATGAAAAATAGGTGCCAATTAAAATCACCCAGTCGGTGTGGTGGCGGCCGATGGTCAGCGGCTGCACCAGCAGCCACGCCGCGGCGAAGATGATGTTGGCGACCACGCCCATCAGCCACGTGCGGGGCGCGGTGAACGCCCACCGGATCTCCGCGAGCACCGCCGCCCCCATGGCCGGATTCGCGAAGTCCTTGGCGGCCCGCCGGGCGGCGGCCGGGCGCGGGGCCGACGCGCGCACGGCGGCGTGCAACGCGGCACGCGCGCGCGGGTGCATCGGCCGCTGCAACTCGGTGGCGATCAACTGACGTGCTCCTGGCAATCGGTCGATCAGTGCGTGGTCGGAAACGTCATGCCAGGCAGGATAGCGACATGAACCGCAAGCGTGTCGTCATTGCCGGGCTTGGAGACGCGGGTGTCCTGGCTGCGATCCGGCTGTCCGGGCACGCCGACGTCGTCGGCATCTCCGTCAAGCCCGCGCTGGTCAGCGGTCAGGAACTCGGCGTTCGGCTCTCGCGCCCGGACGATTGGGCCCGTGACTACTGGATTCCGTTCGACCGGTTCCGGCGCCTGGACCGGGTGCGGACGATGCAGGCCCGGCTGACCGGCCTGGACCTGGCCGCCCGCACCGTCGTGGGCAAACACGCCAACGGGGCTGACCTCGCGGAGGGGTACGACGCGCTGATCATCGCGACCGGGGTGAGCAACGGCTTCTGGCGCCGGCCGACGCTGCAATCGACGGCCGAGGTCGGCGCGGAGCTGCGTGCCGCGCACGACCGGCTGGCGGCCGCCGGCTCGGTCGCCGTCGTGGGCGGCGGCGCGGCGGCGGTGAGCAGCGCGCTCAACATGGCCACCACGTGGCCGGACAAGCGGATCGACCTGTACTTCCCCGGAGAATCGGCGCTGGGCGGACACCATCCGCGGATCTGGGGGCGGATTCACGCCCGACTAACGGCGCTGGGCGTGGGCATCCACCCGGGCCACCGCGCCGTGCTGCCCGACGCGTTCGCGGGCGACGAAATCACCGGTTCCCCGGTGTCCTGGAGCACCGGACAACCCCCGGCGTCCGCCGACGCCGTGCTGTGGGCGATCGGGCGGGTGCGACCCAACACCGATTGGCTGCCGCGCGAGCTGCTCGACGAGGACGGGTTCGTACGCGTGACCCCGGAGCTGCGGGTCCCGGGGCACCCGGGTGTCTTCGCGGTCGGCGACGTCGCGGCGACCGATCCGCTGCGGAGCTCGGCCCGCAACCGCGGAGATGCGTTGGTGGCCCGCAACGTCCTGGCCGAACTCAGCGGCGGGCGGCTCGAGACCTATCGTGCGCCGACGCGGCGGTGGGGTTCGCTGGTCGGTATTCAACCCAACGGGCTGGAGGTGTTTCTGCCCAGCGGGCACGCGTTCAGGTTTCCGGCGTGGTCGGTCGAGCGGGTGGTGATGCCGTGGATCGTGCGCTGGGGCATGTATCGCGGTGTGCGGGAGAATAATCCGCTTGATTGAGATCAGGCGCAGTTGAGCAGCAGCATGAGACCGTAATCCATGTGGATCTGCTGGTGGCAATGCAGCAGCGACAGGCCGGGCTGGTCGGCGACGAAGTCGACGTCCATGCTCTGGTAGCCGCCCAGCATCGCGACGTCCTTGCGCACGCCGGCCGTCGGCGTGCCGGCGAAGTGGGTGATTTCGAATGTGTGCCGGTGCAAATGCATCGGGTGCAGGTCGTCACTGGCATTGCGGAAGCGCAGCCGGTAGCGCTTGTCGCGCTGCACGTCGAGCACCGGATGGTTGGTGTCCATGGAAAACGGTGTGCCGTTGAAGGTCCACACGTTGAACCCGTTCTCTGCGGCATTGCGCTTCTCGATCAGCAGCTCGATCGCGCGGTCGGGCGGGGGGACGGGCGCGGGCCGCGCGAACAGCCGGTAATCCCACTTGAACGGCGGCGGCGCCGCCCACTGCGGATCCCCGCCGCGCCCGGCATATTCGACGACCACCCCCATGCCGCGGCCCCGGTCGTCGTCGGAGACGTCGCCCAGCACCCACACGCCCGGATTGGTCATGGTTACCAGCGCCGAGATGCGTTCGCCGGCGCCGAGCCACAGCACCGGCACCGGTGCCGGGTTGGGAACCGGATTACCGTCCAGCGCAATCACATTGAAGGCATGCCCGGGCAGCGCCACGCTGCGGGTCTCGGTGGCGCTACCGTTCAGCACGTGCAGCAGCACCCGCTGGCCGGTCCGCACGCGGATGGGGTCGCCGTGGCCCAGCATGCGGCCGTTGACGGCGAACGCGCCGTAGCCGACCTCGAAGCCGCGCGGTTCGCCGCGAGCCAGCGAGGCCGCCATCGCTGATTCGCCCTTGGCTTTGAGCTCCGGGTCTTCGTCGCCGGCCAGGAATTCACTGGCCATGTCGCCGCCGCGGCTGAACGTGGGCTCGAATTCCTTGAGCGTCAGGAAGATCTCTTGGTCATAGGCCCCGGAGTTCTGCCTGGGCTCGATGTAGACGGGGCCGACAAGTCCGGTGTACTGACCGCGCGACAGGTCGGATCGCGGCACCACATGGGTGTGGTAGAAGCGGAAGCCCGCCGGGCCGGGGACGAAGGAGATCCGCCGCATGCCGTGCGGGGGGATGTAGGGCGTGCCCTCTTCGGCGGAGCCGTCGACGTCGACGCCGACGTGCTGGCCGTGCCAGTGCAGCTGCTCGGGGGAATCGGTGTCGTTGAAGACATCCACCGTCGTCCGCCGGCCCTCCGTGAACCGCAGCAGCGGGCCGGGGAATTGTCCGTTGTAGGTCAGGGTCGACACGACGTGGCCCGGCGCCAATTCGACTGCGCCGGTGCCGATCCGCAGCGTGTAGTCGGCCTTACCGCCGGTCGGTTCGGGCCGCCCACACGCGGCCAGGGCGGCCACGCTGCCCCACTTGAGAAACTCACGACGATCGAGTGACACCGGTCATCGCCTCCGCGGGTATGCGTCCAGGACGGGCAACAGGAAGTCGATGCGGTCGTCCAATTCGCTTGCCACCCGCTCGAATTCGGGGTAGCGGCCCGCTGACGGATCGGGCAGGCTCCAGTGCATCGTCGTGACCAGGTCGTGGTCGCGCGCGTACTCACGGACCTTGTCGCACAGCGTGATCACACAATCGAAGCGACGCCGGGCCACGGCGGTCAACGGTTGGGGCCGCCGCCCACCGAGGTCGATGCCGTACCTGTCGCGCATGATGCGTATCGCGTTGGGGTGCAGGTGCGGTTTGGGATGACTGCCGGCGCTCGCGGCCCGAATGCGCCCCTGGCCCCTGTGCTCCAGCAGCGCCTCGGCCATGGGTGATCGTGCGCTGTTGCCGGTACACAGGAACAGCACCGACCGCGCCGCCGGCTTGGCGACCGGCGTCGGCGCGAGTGCGGGATGCAGCGCCGCGGCGGCCTCGCGAAACGCACCGGCGCAGCCCGTCAGGTTCAGGCGGTAATAGGTGTCGCGACCGTCGAAACTGCTGCGCCGCGCGTCGACGAGCCGAGCCGCGCGCAGCTGGCGCAAGTGATACGAAACCAGGTTTTGCGGTTCGTCAACGGCGGCAGCCAATTCCCGCACCCGGTGGTCGCTGCCCGCGAGTTCGGTCAGCAGCGCCCAGCGCACCGGGTGCGACGCCATCTGCATCAGCGACGGAACCGCCGTCTTGCTTGCCACCATCCCAGCAGACATTACATCAAACTAGTTTGATAGGTTAGCCACTGCGTGCGCGGTGAGGAGACCGATTGGCCGACAACGACACCGGCGAGCTTCGCCGAAGCCTGGGTTTGTTCGACGCGGTGACAATCGGGCTGGGCTCGATGATGGGCGCCGGGATTTTCGCCGCGCTCGGGCCGGCGGCGCGCGCGGCGGGCTCGGGCCTGCTGCTGGGCCTGGGGGTGGCCGCGGTGGTGGCCTATTGCAACGCCACCTCGTCCGCGCGCCTCGCCGCCCGCTACCCCGCCTCCGGCGGCACCTACGTGTACGGCCGCGAGCGACTGGGCGATTTCTGGGGATACCTGGCGGGGTGGGGCTTCGTCGCCGGCAAGACCGCCTCGTGCGCCGCGATGGCCCTGACCATCGGCTCCTATGCGTGGCCCTCGCACGCGCACCCGGTCGCCGTCGCCGCCGTGGTGGCGCTGACCGCGGTCAACTACGCCGGGGTGCGGAAGTCGGCCTGGCTGACCCGCGTCATCGTCGCGCTCGTCTTCGCCGTGCTCGCCGCGGTGGTCGTCGCCGCGTTCACGTCCGGAGCGGGTGACGCGGTACCACTCCGCCCGGTGGGCACGACCGTCGGCGGGGTGATACAGGCCGCGGGGCTGTTGTTCTTCGCCTTCGCCGGCTACGCCCGCATCGCCACCCTGGGCGAAGAGGTGCGTGACCCGGCGCGCACCATCCCCCGCGCGATACCGCTCGCCCTCGCCATCACCCTGGCCGTCTACGCCCTGGTGGCCGTCGCGGCGCTAGCGGTGCTGGGACCCCGGCGCCTCGGCCAGGCCACGGCGCCGCTGGTGGACACGGTGCGGGCCGCCGGGACGGCCTGGCTCGTTCCCGTCGTGCAGGTGGGAGCCGCGGTCGCGGCGCTCGGCTCCCTGCTGGCGCTGATCCTGGGCGTCTCGCGCACCACGTTGGCCATGGCCCGTGACCGCCATCTGCCCCACGTGCTCACCGCCGTGCACCCGCGGTTCGGGGTCCCCCACCGAGCGGAACTGCTGATCGGCCTCGTGGTGGCGGTCTTGGCCGCGACCGCCGACCTGCGCGGAGCCATCGGGTTCTCCTCTTTCGCCGTGCTCATTTACTACGCGGTGGCCAACGCCTCCGCGTTCACCCTCAGGCCCGACGAGGGCCGCCCGCTTCCGGTGATTCCGTTGACCGGCCTGGTCGGATGTGTGCTCCTCGCGTTCGCGATGCCGCTGTCGTCGGTGCTGTCGGGCGTGACGGTGCTGGGCATGGGCATCGCCGGCTACGCGATTCGGGTCGTCCGCGCGAAGTGAGGGTGGCGCATTGATTCGATAAGTGTTTATATAGAAGGATGTCGAATCAACAGGTGGCGTGCTGCCCGACCCTGGGGGCGGCCGCGATGGCCGAGTCCCAGGCCACCGAGCTGGCGACGATGTTCAAAGCGCTGGGCGACCCCGTGCGCCTGAGGTTGTTGAGCCTGATCGCCAGCCACCCCGGCGGCGAGGCGTGCGTCTGCGAGATATCGGCCACCTTCGACCTCTCCCAGCCGACGATTTCCCACCACCTCAAGCTGCTGCGCTCGGCCGGGCTGCTGGACTGCGAGCGACGCGGCACCTGGGTGTACTACTGGGTGATTCCCGCGGCACTGCAACAACTTTCGGCGGTCTTGAAGCCATGAACACACCAACGGCCACCCCAGCCGCGGCGTCGGCCCGGCTCCCCGTCATGGACCGGTTCCTGCCGATATGGATCGGCGCAGCGATGGCTGCTGGCCTGTTGCTGGGACGCATCGTTCCCGGGCTCGGAACGGCGCTGAGCGCCGTTGCCGTGCAAGGGGTTTCGCTGCCGATCGCGGTCGGCCTGTTGGTCATGATGTATCCGGTACTGGCCAAGGTCCGCTACGACCGGCTCGACGAGGTCACCGCCGACCGCAAGCTGATGGTGTCCTCCGTGTTGCTCAATTGGGTGGTCGGTCCCGCGGTGATGTTCACGCTGGCCTGGTCGCTGCTGCCCGACCTGCCCGAGTACCGCACCGGCCTGATCATCGTCGGGCTCGCCCGCTGCATCGCGATGGTCATCATCTGGAACGACCTGGCCTGTGGGGACCGCGAGGCCGCGGCCGTGCTGGTCGCGCTGAATTCGCTGTTTCAGGTGGTCATGTTCGCCGCGCTGGGCTGGTTCTACCTGTCGGTGCTGCCCGGGTGGTTGGGCCTGCCCCAAACCGGTATCCACGTCTCCCCCTGGCAGATCGCCAAGGCGGTGCTGATCTTCCTCGGCATCCCGCTGCTCGCCGGATACTCGTCTCGCCGGCTCGGCGAACGGATTCGGGGCCGCGACTGGTATGAGACGCGGTTCCTCCCCCGCATCGGGCCGTGGGCCCTGTACGGGTTGTTGTTCACCATCGTGATTCTGTTTGCCCTGCAGGGCCATGCGATCACATCACGGCCATGGGACGTGGCCCGCATCGCCATCCCGCTGCTGGCCTACTTCGCGATCATGTGGGCGGGCGGGTACGGCCTCGGACTGCTACTGCGGCTTGGCTACGCCCGCACCGCCACCCTGGCGTTCACCGCCGCCGGGAACAACTTCGAACTGGCCATCGCGGTGGCCATCGCGACCTACGGCGCCACGTCGGGGCAAGCCCTCGCCGGGGTTGTCGGACCACTGATCGAAGTGCCCGTGCTCGTTGGGCTGGTCTACGTTTCGCTTGCGCTGCGCGCCCGGAGGTTCCCGGCCGAGTCGACCCGAGGGGCCCGCGCCGATGTCCGGTAAACCAAGCGTCCTGTTCGTCTGCGTGCACAACGCCGGACGTTCGCAGATGGCCGCCGCCCTGCTGAGCACGATGGCCGAAGGCCGCATCGAAGTCCGCTCGGCCGGAACGCAACCCGCCGACGAGGTCAACCCCGTTGCGATTGCCGCCATGGCCGAACGAGGAATCGACATCACCGCCGCCAACCCGAAAATCCTCACCGGCGACGACGTGCGAACCAGCGACGTCGTCATCACCATGGGCTGCGGCGACGCCTGCCCTTACTTTCCGGGAGTGTCCTACCGCGACTGGAAGGTGCCCGACCCCGCCGGCCAACCGCTGACAACGGTGCGTGCCATCCGCGACGACATCGCCCGACGTGTCGAGGCGTTGATCGCCGAACTCCTCTCCACCACAACCCCGTAGCCCCGCACCCGAAGGAAGGACACCTCATGTCTCGTGTGCAACTCGCCCTCAACGTCGACGACCTCGGCGAGGCGATCGCGTTCTACTCCAAGCTGTTCGACACCGAACCGGCCAAGGTCAAACCCGGGTACGCGAACTTCGCGATCGCCGAGCCCCCGCTGAAGCTGGTGCTGCTGGAGAACCCCGGTCACGGGGGCAGCCTCAACCACCTCGGCGTGGAAGTCGCCACCAGTGACACCGTGCACGCCGAAATCGCCCGCCTCACCGAACGAGGGCTGGTCACCGAGGAGGAGCTCAACACCACCTGCTGCTTCGCCAGCCAGGACAAGGTCTGGGTCACCGGCCCCGGCGGGGAACGCTGGGAGGTCTACACCGTGATCGCGGACTCCGACACCTTCGGAGAAACCACCGACGAACCCTGCTGCCAGGCCTAGCGGCACCGCCCGATTCCCCCGCGGGCCGAACGGGAACACTGAGCGGATGGCCGACCCGGGAGAAGACGCGTTCGAAAAGCTGGTCGCGCTGCTGAACTACCCGATGTACGTCGTGACCACGCGGGCCGGCGGCGTCGCGGCGGGCTGCCTGGTCGGGTTCGCCAGCCAGACCAGCATTCACCCACCCCGATTTCTGGTCGGTCTGTCCCGGAAGAACCACACATTCCGGGTCGCCACCGAGGCGACTCACCTGGCGGTGCACGTGTTCGACCACGAGCACCTCGACATCGTGGAGCTCTTCGGCAGCCAGACCGGCGACACGATCAACAAGTTCGACCGCTGCTCGTGGCACAGCGGTCCGGAGCAGATGCCCATCCTCGACGACGCGGCCGCGTGGTTCGTCGGTGAAATCCTCGAGCGTTTCACGCTGGGCGACCACGTCGGGCATCTGCTCGCGCCGGTGGACGGCCGGCCGCCGCGGGAACTGGAAAGCTGGGTGTCGTTCAGCGACGTTCAGCATCTGGAACCCGGCCACGAGGCGTAGCAGTGATCCTCCGGGTGGGCACCGTCGCCGGCATCACCGAACTCGCATCGTTCTACGCCGATCCCCCGCCGGGCGTGCGCGCCAACATGATCTTCAGCGCCGACGGCGCGGCCGCGTTCGGCGGTCGGGCCGGTCCGCTGTCGTGTCCCATCGACCAACAGCTGCTGAAAACCCTGCGCGGCTTCGCCGACGTCGTCCTGGTGGGCGCCGGCACCGCGCGCGCCGAGAACTACGGCCCGGTGCGGCTCATCGACGCGACCCGGACCGCACCGCCCCCGATCGCGGTGATCAGCCGCAGCGGCCGGCTGCCGTCGAGGCTGTTCGACGACCCCGACCAGCCACCGATCGTGGTGACGTGCGCGCACGCCGCGGCGGCGCGAGACGACTTCGGCGACGGTGGGCGGCAGGTATTGGTGGCGGGCGAAGAATCCGTCGATGTGGCGCGGGCCGTCGCGCTGCTGCGCGCACGGGGGCTGCACCACATCCTGTGCGAGGGCGGACCGACCGTGCTCGACGAGCTGGTGGAAGCCGACGCCGTCGATGAGATCTGCGTGACTTTGGCCCCCAAACTCGCCGCCAGCCAGCCGGTGGGCCACCGCCTCACCCCGTCGTCGCTGCCCGCACCGGTGACGATGCGCCTCGAACACGCCCTGGTTTGCGACGGCTACGTGTTCTTGAAATATCGCCGCTGATTCCGCTCGACATGCAGCCGACGGACCCGCTTCCTATGATGGAAATGCCCGGTTGCGCACTCGTATCGAATCGCCTGCGCGGCATCATTTTCAGTTCCTCGCCGTCCACTTTCTCGAGCCACACAGAGGAGGACTATCGGCCAGGTGAGCAGCTCAAAAGACGACCATGACTACCGCAATCTGGCGGTCAACCGGCTGCGGCCCAGCGAACTTCAATGGGCGCTGAACCACGACGCCGTACACGGGATCGCGTACGCCTTCAAGAATCCCGTCGCCGTCGCCGAATCCATCGACGATCCGGACGACGACAGAATGACCTATCTGATCCGCGTCAAGCGCGACGACCTGGCCAACGCGTTCGGGAAGATCAACGACTGGATCACCGAAAACCCCGGCCCCGCCGGGATGCAGGCGTTCGGATTCGTGCGGGCCCTGTCCCGCGAAGGGCTGACCGAACGCACCAGCGGTGACGACGAACTCCGTTAATCCGCGTTGCCCTATTAGCTGGCTTTCGCTATTCGCCGTGCCCAGCGACCTGTGAAACCTTAGCCTTATGCCTGCGCACGGTCGGTGACTGAGGAGTCGGGATGGGTGACACGACCGCGGATTCGCGGGAGGGTTCGCAGTTCGGGCCATATCTGCTGCGGCGGCTGATCGGTCGCGGCGGCATGGGCGACGTCTATGAGGCCGAGGACACGGTCCGGGAACGCACCGTCGCGCTGAAGCTGATGTCGCAGACGCTGTCCACCGACCCCGTCTTCCGCTCCCGCATGCAGCGCGAGGCCCGCACCGCGGGTCGGCTGCAAGAACCGCACGTCGTCCCGATTCACGACTTCGGCGAGATCGACGGCCAGCTGTATGTCGACATGCGCCTGATCGACGGCAAAGACCTGGCCACCATGCTGAGCCGGTTCGGGCCGCTCTCCCCGCCCCGGGCGGTGGCCATCGTGCGCCAGATCGGCTCGGCGCTCGACGCCGCGCACGCCGCCGGCGTCCTGCATCGCGACGTCAAGCCGGAAAACATCCTGGTGAGCGGCGACGACTTCGCCTACCTCGTGGACTTCGGAATCGCCAGCGCCACCGCCGACGAAAAGCTGACGCAGATCGGCACCACCGTGGGCACCGTCAAATACATGGCCCCGGAGCGCTTCAGCGACTCCGAGGTCACTCATCGGGCCGACATCTACGCCTTGGCCTGCGTGCTGTACGAGTGCCTGACCGGGTCCCCGCCGTACACCGGCGACCAGATCAGCGTGATGGGTGCCCACCTGCACCAGCCGATCCCGCGGCCCAGTGCCGCGCGGCCCGGCATCCCGGTCGCCTTCGACGCGGTGATCGCCCGCGGCATGGCCAAGGATCCCGCGGACCGCTACGCCAGCTGCGGTGACCTGTCCGCGGCCGCCTACGCGGCACTGGCCGAACCAGACCAGGACCGGGCCACCGACATCCTGGCCCGCAGCCAGGTGGCGCGGATGCCGGCGGCATTCGCCGGCCAGCAGCCCGGCGGAATCGCCCAGGCCCCTCCCGCGCACGCCCCTTCGTCCGGCCCGATGTGGGCGGCGGTGCCGCCACCGCCCGGGGGTCCGGTGCCCCAGCCGACGGGCTGGGCCGGTGCCCCCACGTGGGGTCCTAGCACCGCCGGGGCGCCGCCATGGGGCCAGCCGCCGCGGCGGAGTAGAAAGCCTTGGCTGTGGGTGGGCGTCACCGCCACCGCCCTGGTGGCCATCGTGGGCGTGGCGCTCGCCGTCGTTCGGCCATGGGAGTCGTCGCCCCCGGCGACGCCGACCAAGCAGCCGCCACCACCGGACGCCGTCGCGCTCCGAGTCCTCGATGACGGTGTGTTCGTCGGCAGCTCGGCGGCGTCGATGACCATCGACATCTTCAACGAACCCATCTGCCCGCCCTGCGGCAGTTTCATCAGGTCGAATGCGGGTGACATCGACACCGCGGTGAACAACAAGAAGCTCGCGGTGCGCTACCACCTGCTCGACTTCCTCGACGACAAGTCGCACAGCAAGAACTACTCGACCCGGGCGGTGGCGGCGTCGTACTGCGTCGCCGGCCAGAATGAGGCCAAGCTCTACACCGACTTCTATTCCGCCTTGTTCGCCAGCAACTTCCAGCCGGCGGAGGACGCCGCGGAGGACCGCACCGACGGCGAACTGGCCCAATTGGCCAAGAACGTCGGCGCCGACGCCGACGTCATCACCTGCATCAAGTCCGGAGACGACGTCGGCACGGGCAAGGCGAAGTCCGCCAGCGGTTACGCGACGCTGTCCGGGCTGAACGCCAACTCCACCCCGTTCGTGTGGGATGGGACCGCGTCGGTGAACTATCAGGACCCGGCCTGGTTGACGAAGCTACTCGGATAGCCGGCCGATGCGCGATGACACCAGGGCGAGCGATGACGACCGCAACGACATCTGCCAGGTGCTCGACGCCGCGCTCGGTGACGGCCAGCTGTCGACGGAAGAGCACCGCGAGCGGGTAGCCGCCGCAACCAGGGCGACCACGCTGCGCGAGCTGCGGTCGCTGGTGACGGACTTGCAAATCCGCCCGGCCTCGGAGCAACCGCCGGCGTCGCGGTCACGAATCGGCCGACGCGGGGCCTGGGTCGCCGTCGCCTGCGCGCTGGTGCTGCTCGGCGCCGGCCTCGCCTGGGGACTGCAGGGCGACACCACGTCCGCCCCGCCGGCGTCGACCACCCCCACCGCGGCCCCTACCAGCTCCGCGGCCCTGACCACGAGCACGCCACCGCCGCAGCTGCTGACCCTGAGCGGGGTGAGCGGAGTGCTGGCCCAGATGCGGACGCAGTTCGGCGACACATTGGGCTACCAGCTGAACATCTACCAGGATCAGGCGGTCGTCGAACGCCCGGATACCGCGAACGCCCAAAAGTTGGTGACCTGGCTGTACCGCGACGGGAATTGGGCGAGCGTCGGGCCCAAAATGGCCCTGGCGTCCCGCCTGGCGGTCGGTGATCTGAGCAAGTTCGACGTGCAAGCCGTCGTCGGCGTCGTCCAGCAGGCACCCCAAACCCTGCACATCTACGACGCCAACCGGATCTTCCTGACGATCGAGTCGCGCAAGGACGGCGGCTTGCACTTGCAGATCAATGCCAGCGACGGCGCCCTCAGCGGCACCATCGTGCTGGCCGCCGACGGCACCGTCACGGAGATCGCTCCCCCGGCCCGATGATCCCGGCGGCCCGCCTCGCGCGGCCGACACGTGCCGGGGCGATGTGTTGTACGTTTCCTGCGGTGAGGCCAGTGGGCGCTCACCGCCATGGTCCTTCGATGGGAGTCAGCAGTGACCGGCGCGCAGGACCCGCGGGTGGGGACGATGTTCGGGCCCTACCGGCTCAAGCGGCTGCTCGGTCGCGGCGGGATGGGCGAGGTCTACGAAGCCGAGCACACCGTCAAACAGTGGACGGTTGCGCTGAAGCTGATGTCGCACACGTTCAGCCAGGATCCGGTGTTCCGCAAGCGAATGGAGCGCGAGGCTCTCATCACCGGCCGACTGTTGGAACCCCATGTGGTCCCGATACACGACTACGGCGAAATCGACGGGCAGCTGTATCTCGAGATGCGGCTCATCGAGGGCATCGACCTGGGCAGCATGCTCGAACGGGCCGGGCCACTGCCGGCACCTCGGGCGGTGGCCATCATCCGGCAGGTCGCGTCGGCCCTGGACGCCGCCCATGCGGCCGGGGTGACCCACCGTGACGTCAAACCGCAGAACATCCTGATCACCGGCGACGACTTCGCTTATCTCGTCGACTTCGGGATCGCCAGCGCGAAGACCGACGACAAGCTCACCCAACTGGGCACCGCGGTCGGCACGTTGAAATACATGGCCCCCGAACGGTTTTCGAGTGAAGAGGTGACGCAGCGCGCCGACGTCTACGCGCTGGCCTGCGTGCTCTACGAATGCCTGACCGCGACCCCGCCGTATCGCGCCGACAGCACCGGCATGCTGATCAGCGCCCACATGATGCAGCCCATCCCCAAACCCAGCGAGCAGGGAGCCGGGGTGAGCCCGGCCTTCGACGCCGTGATCGCGGGCGGCATGGCCAAGAACCCGATCGAGCGCTACCCTACCGCCGGTGCCCTGGCCGAGGCCGCGCACCGGGCGCTCAGCAGCCCCGAGCGCGAACGCGCCGACACGATCCTGCGCCAGAGCGAACTCCTCTCCCCCGCAACAGATTCCGAGCGCCCGCGCACACCGGCTAAGCGCAACCGCTGGCCGATCGTGGCCGCCGCCGCGGTGGTCGTCGTCGCCGTCTGCGCCGTCGGGCTCTGGCTCATGCTGAAACCCGCCGGCCAGCGGCACGCCAAGGCGACCGTCGCGAAGACCCCACCCCCGTCGACCGCCGCCCCCAACGACGACCAGGCCCGGCTGATCAGCCTGCTCCCACCCGGCTACCTGGCCGGCACATGCACGCCGGCGACCCCGGAGTCGGGCAGCATCTGGGTGCACGCGGTCGCCATGGTCACGTGCGGGCAGAACACCCAGCCCGGCGGTCCCAGCCACGCCACCTACGGGCTGTTCGCGACGCCCGACCGGCTGAAGCGGGCCTTCGAGAACGACATCGCCAACGTCAGCCTGGTGAACTGTCCCGGCGAGGGCCGCTCACCGGTCAGCTGGCATTACGACCAGACCCCGAACGACATGGCCGGGCTCATCGCGTGCGGCACCTACAACAACCACCCGAACGTGATCTGGACCAACGACGAGAAGCTGATGCTCAGCGACGTGTCCGGGGACCCGGCCACCGTTGAGGACCTGCACACCTGGTGGGACGCCTACGGCTGATCCCGCCGATCGGCGTCGGCGTCGGCGACCGTCAGGGGCAAGGCCAGCTCTTCGAGCGGGCGGCGTTCGGCCGCGATCCCGAGCCGCAATTCGACCAGGCCAGCGATCGCCATGACGGCGGCGCCCGTCAAAAACGACCACATCACCAGACCGCGTTCCCCGGAATTGATCAGCTGCCCGAACAGCAACGGGCCGCTGATGCCCCCGATCGCGGTTCCCACCGCGTAGAAGAACGCGATCGCCAGCGCCCTGGTCTCCATCGGGAAGATCTCGCTGACCGTCAGGTAGGCGGCGCTGGCGCCCGCGGAGGCGAGGAAGAACGCGACCGCGAGGACGCCGATGAACGCCCAGACCCCGCCGGTCTGGGTCACGAACAGGACCGCCAGGACGGCGGCGACGACCGCGGACCCGATGTAGGTCGCCGTGATCATCGGCTTGCGCCCAATTGTGTCGAAGAGGTGGCCGAGCGCGAGCGGCCCGACGAAATTGCTGAGCGCCCAGAGGATGAAGAACAGCGGCACCTTCCCGGAGGGCACCCCGTAGAACCCGCTCAACAGCGTGCCCAGATTGAACGTCACCCCGTTGTAGAGGAACGCCTGCCCGGTGAACAGCGCCAGCCCCAGGATGGCGCGCTGCGGATAGAGCTTGAACGCCACCCGGGCGATTTCGCGGAACGAAATCGTCTCGCGCTGGCGGATTTTGAGCTCACGCCCGTGCGGCTCGGGCAGCGGCTCGCCGGTTTCCTCCCGCACCGCTTCCTCGATCTCGCCGACGATCCGCTCGGCCTCCTCGTCGCGGCCATGGATGAACAACCACCTCGGACTCTCCGGGACGTTGCGCCGGACGAGGAGGACGAAGATGCCGAAGATGGCGCCGACGCCGAAGGCGAGCCGCCAGCCGATGTTGGGTGCGAAGTGCGAGGTGTCGAGCAGGACGAGCGCGCCGGCCGCTCCCGCGGCCGAGCCGAGCCAGTACGTGCCGTTGATGATCAGGTCGACGCGGCCGCGCAGGCGGGCGGGGATCAACTCGTCGATGGCCGAATTGATCGCGGCGTACTCGCCGCCGATGCCGGCACCGGTGAAGAAGCGCGCGGCGAAGAAATACCAAGGGGCGAAAGCGAATGCGGTCGCAACCGTGGCCACCAGGTAGACCGCCAGGGTCAGCATGAACAGATTGCGGCGCCCGAAGCGGTCCGTCAGGTGACCGAAGAACAGTGCGCCCAGGCAGGCGCCGGCGATGTAGAACGCGGCCGCCAGGCCGATCTGCGCCGCGTTCAGGTCGATGCCGCTGCCCTTTTCGGTGAGGCGAGCGGACACGTTGCCCACCATCGTGACCTCGAGCCCGTCGAGGATCCACACCCCGCCGAGACCGATGACGACGCGCCAGTGGAATCGAGACCACGGCAGCCTGTCCAGCCGCGCCGGCACGCGGGTCGTGATGGTTCCGGTTTGCGCGCTTCCGCTCATCTGGCTCCTATCTGAGGTGATTGGAGAATTACCCAAGCGAGGCGCGCGGCAAGCCTCAGCCGCGTTCGGCGCGCGACTCCTCTGGAGTCCAGGCCTGCGGCTGGCCCGGGTGGCCGGGGAACAGGAAGTCGATGAACGCCGCGGCCGTGGGCTGTGGTTCGTGGTTGGCTAGCCCCGGTCGTTCGTTGGCCTCGATGAAGGCGTACTCGGCGCCGGTGACGTCGGGCACCAGCAGGTCGATGCCCGTCACGGGGATGCCGATCGCCTCGGCCGCCGTCACCGCGACCCGGCACAGTTCCGGGTTCACCACCGCGGTGACGTCGTGGATCGTGCCGCCCTGATGCAGGTTGGCGGTGCGGCGGACGCGGAGGCGGGTGCCCTGGGGCAGCACGTCGTCGAGCGACCAGCCCGCCTCGGCGACCGTCGCCTCGGTGAGGTCGTCGAGCGGGATGCGGGACTCGCCACCGGTGGCCGCGGAGCGGCGCCGGCTTTCGGCGGCGATCAGGTCGCGAATGGTGTGCTCGCCGGTGCCGATGATCTCGGGCGGCATCCGCAGCGCGGCGGCCACCACCCGGCCGTCGATCACCACCAAGCGAAGGTCATCGCCGAGCACGCGCTGCTCGATCAGCACGTCCGGGTATTGCTGACGGGCGCGGGCCAGGGCGGCGGCGAGCTCCTCGGGGCCGTTGTCGGCGGTCACCCCGACCGTGATGCCCTTGCCCTGTTCGCCGCGGGTGGGCTTGACGACGACCTCTCCGACCTCGGTGAGGAAGTTGTAGTCGCCTTCGTCGAAGGTGGCCAGCCGGGCGCGGGGCACCGTGATGCCCGCCTCGGAGACGAGGCGGCGCGTCAGCCGTTTGTCGTCGCAGCGGCACATGGCGACCGCCGAGGTGTATTCGGACAGCGATTCCCGGGTGACCACGCTGCGGCCGCCGTGGGTGAGGCGCATCTCGCCGGTCTCGGCATCGAGCACCTCCACCCAGATGCCGCGGCGCAGCGCCTCGTCGGCGATGATCCGGGCGTAGGGATTGAGGTCGTCGACCGTCTCGGGCGGCGGGCTGAAAAGTGGCTCGTTGATGGCGTTTTTGCGCTTGATCGCCAGCACGGGGACGCGGCGGAAACCCAGCTTCTCGTACAGGCCGATGGCGGCGGCGTTGTCGTGCGCGACCGACAGGTCCATGTAGGCGCGGCCCGCGTTGCGGAAGCGCTCCGCCAGCGCCCGCGTGAGGGCGGCGCCGATCCCGGGGAGCCCGGCGGCCGGGTCGACGGCCAGCGTCCACAGGCTCGACCCCTGCTCGGGGTCGGAGAACAATAGCTCGTGGTCGACGCCGGTGACGGTGCCCACCACGGCGCCGTCTTCGTCGCGCACCGCCAGCAGGTAGGTCACCGCGGGCACGTTCAGGTGGTTGTTCCAGATGACGTCGACCCCGGCCGGGACCATTCCGCAGCGCACGTAGACGCGGTTCATGGCGTCGGCGTCGACCGGATCGTTCAGCGTGCGCACGGTGACGCCGAGCGGCGCGGGCGACAGGTCTTCGGGCTTGGCATCGGTGAAGCGCAGGCGATAGGTGTGGCTGGGGTCGATGAAGAGCTCGGTCGGCGCTTCGGCGACCACCACGTGGGATTCGCGGGCGTAGATGCAGATGTCGCGACGCCCGGGGCCCTCCCGGCGCAGCGCCTCGACCAGCTCGTGGGAGTCGGCGAAGGTCTGGCCGAAAATCAGCCGGCCCCAACCCAATTCGAGCTCGACGTCCTTGGCCATCGCCTCCACCAGCTCCGGCGGTGAGGCGTCGTGGAGGCCCATCGTGATCGCCTCGGTGGGATCGCCGGGGGGATCGGTCACGGTCATGCCACCGGGCCCGTGATGCCGTGCCGTTGCAGCCAGAGTTCGAGCAGGGCGAGCTGCCAGAGTTCGTTGCCGCGCAAGGGCGTCAGCTTGCTGTTGGGGTCGGCCAGCAGGGCGTCGACCGCTTCCGTGCGAAACAGACCGCGCTCCTTGGCAACTGGCGCGTAGAGCGCGTCGCGCACCATGTCGAGGTAGGGCCCTTCGAGGTGGGTCAGCGCGGGGACCGGGAAGTATCCCTTGGGCCGGTCGATGACCTCCGACGGAATCACCCGTCGCGCAGCCTGTTTGAGCACGCCCTTGCCGTCGTGGGCGATCTTCAGTTCCGGGGGGCAGGTCGCCGCCAGCTCGACGAGCTCGTGGTCGAGGAAGGGCACCCGGCCCTCCAGACCCCACGCCATGGTCATGTTGTCGACCCGTTTCACCGGGTCGTCCACCAGCATCACGGTGGTGTCGAGGCGCAGCGCGCGATCGACGCCCGTCTCGGCGCCGGCGCGCGCGAAGTGCTCGGTGACGAAGCGCTCACTGGGGTCACCCGGGGCCATGATGCCCGGCCCGAGCAGGCCCGTCATTTCCGCCGAATCGCGGTCGAAGAAGGCCCCGCGATACTCGGCGACCGAGCCCTCCAGTGAGGCGGCGGCCGGCGAGCCCATCGGCGGATACCAGTGGTAGCCGGCGAACACCTCGTCGGCGCCCTGGCCCGACTGCACGACCTTCACGTGGCGCGCCACTTCCTGGCTGAGCAGGTAGAAGGCCACACAGTCGTGGCTGACCATCGGCTCGCTCATCGCGCCGATCGCCCCGTCGAGCGCGGGCAGCATCCGGTCGGTTTCGATGCGGATCTGATGGTGGTCGGTTTCGAAGCGCCGGGCGATGATGTCCGACCACCGGAACTCGTCGCCCTCGACGCCACCGGCCGACTCGAAGCCGATGGAGAAGGTCATCAGGCCGTGCTGGCCCGCCTCCGCGAGCAGGCCGACGATCAGGCTCGAGTCGACGCCGCCGGACAACAGGCAGCCGACCGGCACGTCGGCGACCAACCGGCGTTTGACCGCGACGCGAAGCGCGTCCAGCACCGCGTCTTCCCAGTCGGTTTCCGACCAGCCGGCGCGGTCGTCGTGCCGGGTGAAGTCGGGGGTCCAGTACGTGGTGATGGTGCGCCGGCCGTCGGGCTCGATGGCAACAAGAGAAGCGGGCGGCACCTTGCGGACGCCGCGCAGGATGGTCAGGGGCGCGGGGACCACCGAATGAAACGTCATGTAGTGATGCAACGCGATCGGGTCGATGCGGGTGTCCACGCCGCCGCCGGCCAGCAGCGCGGGCAGGGCCGAGGCGAACCGGATCCGGTGGCTGTCCTCGGTCAGGTAGAGCGGCTTGATCCCCAGCCGGTCGCGGCCGAGCAGCACCCGGCCGCTGTCGCGTTCGACGATGGCGAAGGCGAACATGCCATGCAGGTGGCTGACGAAGTCGTCGCCCCAATGGTGGTAGCCCTTGATCAGGACTTCGGTGTCACTGTGCGAGAAGAACCGGTAGCCGTGTCCGGTGAGTTCGCGGCGCAGCTCTTTGTAGTTGTAGATGCAGCCGTTGAAGGCGATGGCCAGACCCAGTTCCGGGTCGACCATCGGCTGGGCTCCGGCCTCGCTCAGGTCGATGATCTTGAGGCGACGATGGCCGAGCGCGACACGGCCCTGTGACCAGGCCCCGGAAGCGTCGGGACCCCGTCGCGCCATCACGCCGGCCATTGCTGACACCGCTGCTACATCGGGGACCTGCCCGTCGAGCCGTACCTCCCCGGTGACTCCGCACACTCCTTGAACCATACCGAAGGGGGTTCCGGCGCACCCGTACGGCCACTGTGAAATGCGTCGGCGCGCAGGTCGCACCGGCTTCCGGGGGCCGACGCCGGCAATCTCGCAAATCGGGCGCGGATTACCGGTGGGAGGGCCGGAGTTTGCCCGCGGCGATGGCCGCGACGGTTAAATCTTGGTTGCGCTCTGCTCTCGCCGTTGGCCGCCCACCGGGCCCGCCGCGACGTCCGCCCTCGCCGCTCCCGCCAGTGCGCGGATTGCGCGGGCCGGTGCTGGCGAATGGAAATGCCTGCCACACAGGGCTTTTCGATGCCGGCACGGCGCCGGGCCGCCCGGCGCGCTGGGGCGCGAGCCGCCAATCGCCCTGGAAATCGGGGCCGATTTGTGTGAGGTGGCGCGGTTGAAGCCGGCGGGAAAAATGCGTCGATTCTGGCTAATGTTCAGCCACCGTTAAGGCGTAGAGCCCAGATGCCACATCGAGGAACATCGTGACCCGAACAATTGCGCGCCTTGGGAATTGGTCGACAATAGTCGCGCTCGCGGGAGCCGCGGTGTTTTTCGCGGCACCGGCGTCGGCCGATCAAAAAGACGATGCGTTCATTTCGGAGATTCAGCGCAACGGGATTGTCTTTACCGACCGCGGCGCCGCGATCGCCGCGGGACATAACATGTGCGCCGGACTCGATTCGGGGAAGACGCCAACCTCGTTGGTGCTGAACGTGGTACGGGCCACCGATCTGTCGGCGCACGAAGCCGGCTATCTTCTCGGCGCCTCAGTGGCGTCCTATTGCCCCCAACACAGAGGCGCTATCGGCACTTCGGTCTCCTGACCATTACCCGGCGCGCTCCCCGGGCAGCTTGTCGTCCCGCGACGCCGCCACTTGCTGACCGCCTTGGGCCAGCTCGAGCCGGCGTTCCGCGAGGACCAGCAGATGCCTGAGTCGTTGCCCGTACAGACCCACCGAATCGTGGGTCAGCATGTCGTCGTGCGCGCAGTCGATCGAGTACGTGAGAATCTCGCCTGAGACAAGCGGCCGCCACGACTGGGACAGGAACCCACTGCGGTCGCTCCCGCCCTCCGCGGCGGAGAAGATGGTGATGTCGCCGTGGAAAACGCCGGGCCGGTGGGTTCGGTACCGGTCGATGTTCTGGCGAAGGTTTTCCGAGAGCAGGTCGACAAGCCGCCTGGATCGCGAGACTTCTGGAAGCTGTAGTTCGCCCACCGCGTCCTCGGGCGGGGCGACACCGCCGTTCACGGTGGGTTGGGCGTCGAGCAGGATCAGGCGGGCGATTACGCATCCGCGCCGCTGCAGCTCCACCGCGAGTTCGTGCGCGATGACCCCGCCGAACGACCAGCCGAGCAGGTTATAGGGCCCGGAGGGATAGATCTCCTGCAGCCTGTCGGCATAGTTCTCCGCCATCTCGCGGATCGATCGCGGTTCGGTCTCCTCGCCCTGACGGGTCTGCTGGACACCGATGATCGGGCAGTCCAGGTAGCTGCCGAGCACCTGATACGGCCAGCTCACGCCGCCCGCGGGGTGAATGCAGAACAACGGGGTGCCAGTGCCCTGCTTCAGGGTCTGAATGGGTACGACGTCCTCAATGGCGGTCGTGTCCGTGCCCAGGCGCTGGCTCAGGGTGCGGACGGTGGGCGCGTCGAACAGGGTGCGCACCGCAAGGTCGACAGCCAGGTTGGTGTTGATCGTTGCGATCACGCGCATCGCGGAAATGCTGTCGCCACCCAGGTCGAAGAAGGAGTCGTCGACACCGACCCGCTCGACCCCGAGCACCTGAGCGAAGATGCCGGCGAGGATCTCCTCGGTTGCGCTCGACGGGGCCCGATATCCACCGCCGGTGTACTCGGGCGCCGGCAGGGCGCGGGTGTCCAACTTGCCGTTGGGCGTCAGCGGCAGCGCGTCGAGTCCCACCACGGCCGTGGGAACCATGTAGCCCGGCAGTCGCCCGGCCAGCGCGGTGCGCGCCTCGGCGGGATCGGCCGTTCCGGTGACGTATCCGACCAGGCGTTTGTCCCCGGGGCGGTCCTCTCGGGCGATCACCACCGCCTGCTGCACGCCGTCCAACCGGGCGAGCGCGGCCTGAACCTCGCCCAGTTCGATGCGGTAGCCGCGGATCTTGACCTGCTCGTCGGCGCGGCCCACATACACCAGCTGCCCGTCGGCACCCCAGAGCACCAGGTCCCCGGTGCGGTACATGCGCGCCCCGGGTTCACCGAACGGGCAGGCCACAAACCGCGAACCGGTCAATCCGGCGCGCCCGACATAACCGGCGGCCACTCCGGTCCCGGCCACGTACAACTCGCCCACCACGCCGGGGGGCGCCGGCCGCAGCCAGCCATCGAGCACGAACAACCCGGCGCCGGGCACCGGCGAGCCGATCGGCGGCGTTCCCGAGCCCGCCGCGAGCGGGGCGCTGATCGCCACGCACATCGTCGTCTCGGTCGGGCCGTAGGCGTTGACCATCACCCGACCCGGCGCCCAGCGATCGACCACCTCGGGCGGGCAGGCCTCACCGGCCATCACCAGCGCCACCGAATCCAGGCCCGCCGGGTCCAGCGTCGCCACGGCCGACGGCGTCTGGGTCAGCACGCTGACCTTTTCGTCGACCAGCAAGGCGCGGAATTCCTCGGGTGAGCGCACCACCGACTCGGGCACCACCACCACGCGCCCGCCGCGCAGCAGCGGGGCGAATATCTCCCACACCGACACGTCGAAGGCGTACGAGTGGCACTGCGTCCACACGCCCGGGGCCGGCAGGCCGGCGTCGAGCGAGCCGATGAGTTGCGTCACGTTACGATGCGTGACCGCAACACCTTTCGGCACACCGGTGGTCCCCGAGGTGTAAATGATGTAGGCGGTGCCGTCCGCCGCGGGTGCGGGCGGCGCGGTGCGCGGATAGCCGTCGATCTCCGGGTCCTCGATGTCGATGACCCGCACGCCGCTGCCGTCCAGCCGCGACAGCAGTCCCGCGGTGGTGACCGCGGCGATCGGCGCGGCATCATCGAGCATGAATCTGATCCGCGCGGCCGGGGCGGCCGGGTCGATCGGCAGGTACGCCGCCCCCGTCTTGAGCACCGCCAGGATCGCCACGATCGCCCGCGGCGAACGCGAAAACAGCAGCGCCACAGACTGTCCCGGGCCGGCGTCCTCGGCGATCAAAAGGTGCGCCAACCGGTTCGCCGCCTCGTCCAGCTCCCGGTACGTCATGGACTGCCGGCCCCAGCCGATCGCCACGGCGTCCGGCTGGTGGGCGACCTGCGCGGCGAACAGCTCCGCGATCGACACCGGCGTGGGCACCGGCCGGGTCAGCGCTGCCCGGTTGCCGATTTCATCCAGGCGGGCGTGCTCCGACCCGTCCAGCAGGTCGACCGAGGAGAGCCGCCGGGTCGGGTCGGCGCTCATCGCCACCAGCACCCGCTGCAGTCGCTCGGTGAGCGCCTCGATGGTGCGCGCGTCGAAGACGCCGGCGTCGTATTCCACTCGGAGGCCGAGTTGTTCGCCGGACAGGGCGGCCTGCATCGTCAGGGGGTAGTGGTTGCGCTCGAAGACGTTGAAGTCGGTGATGGACAGCTCGTTGTTGACCGCCATCGCGGACGTTTCCAGCGGATAGTTCTCGTAGGCGAACAGCGTGTCGAAGAGCTTCTCCTGCCCGGTCATCCGGTGGATTTCGCTGAGCGACAGGTGCTCGTGCTCGAGCGTGTCGTTGTGGGCG
Source organism: Mycobacterium sp. 852002-30065_SCH5024008 (assembly GCF_001665645.1). Taxonomy (NCBI): domain Bacteria; kingdom Bacillati; phylum Actinomycetota; class Actinomycetes; order Mycobacteriales; family Mycobacteriaceae; genus Mycobacterium; species Mycobacterium sp. 852002-30065_SCH5024008. Next base: position 97,648 of record NZ_LZSZ01000140.1, read on the forward strand.
CTTTGCAGCTGGTCCAGCAGCTGCGTGGTGGTGGTCGCCGGGGTGATGCGGGCGCGCACCGGGATCGTGTTGATCATCAGGCCCACCATCGACTCGGCGCCGACGAACTCGGCGGACCGGCCCGACACCGTGGTGCCGAACGCGACGTCGTAGTTGCCGGTGAGCCACGTGAGCAGCTGCGCCCACGCAGCCTGCAGCACGGTGCTGACCGTGGTCTGGCAGGACCGGGCCAGCTCGGCGAGCGCCCCGGTGGTTTCGGCCGGCACCGCGAACGTCGTGAGGCCGCGGGCACCCAGCTCCGAGTCGTGCGGCGGCGCGACCAGCGTCGGGGTGTCGAAGCCGGCGAGCACCCGGCCCCACGCCGCCCGCGCGGCATCGACGTCGCGGTCGGCCAGCCAGCTGACGAACCGGCGGTACGGCGCCGGCGGAGCCAGCCGCTGCCCGGTGAGGCTGGCGAATGTCTCGTTCACCAGGATGGGAACCGACCAACCGTCGAGCACGATGTGGTGAATGGTCAGCACCAGCCGGTGCCGGTTCTGCGCGGTGCGGATCATGGCCACCCGGAAGGCCGGCTGATCGGCCAGGTCGTAGACCGCGGCGCGCTCGGCCGCGCAGATTTCCCCGATGCCCTCGTCGGCGCCTCGGCGGCCGTCGAGCTCGACGTACCGCCATGCCATCGCCGGGTTGGCGGGGATGATCTGCACCGGCTCGTCGGGCCGGTCCCAGAATCGGGCGACCATGTGCGGATGCCGGTCGACCACGGTTTGCACCGCGTCGCGCAGGCTGTCCGGGTCCAGCGGGCCGGTCACGTTCATGTCCAGCTGCACCACGTACAGGTCGTCGGCGCTGCCCCGCGTGGTGGCGGCGTGGAAGAGCAGCCCCTGCTGCAGCGGGGTCAACGGCAACACGTCGGCGATCCGGTGTTGCCGCTCGAGCTCGTCGATCTCCTGCTGGACCAAGCGGGCCGGGAGGATGTCCGACGGGCTCAGTCCGCCGCCACCGGAACGCACGTGGGCGCAGATCCCGGTCAGCGCCTCGAACCACAGCCCGCTCAGCCGGGCGAGCTGCTCGCGGTCCAGCGCCGAGGGCGCCCACGTCCAGTTGGCGTGCAGCTGCGGGCCGGCCTCGGTCTCGGCGGTGCCCGCGTTGAGGTCCACGGTGTGCATGAGCGGCATCGGCACCGCCGTGCTGGTGCCGGTCACCGACGAGCCGTCCCGCGAGATTCGCCACAACTCGTCCGACAACTCGGCGGCCGCGCCGCCCAGCCGGCCCAGATAGTTGAAGCCGATCGTCGGGTCGGAGCCGTGCAGGTCGACCTCTTCGTTCAGGTAGCGCAGCAGCCCGTAGGTCAGGGGGTCCGGCTGGGCGCGCAGCTGCTCCTTGGCTTGCTTGAGCACGGCCCCCAGCGCGGGGTCACCGGAAACCACGCGCTCCCAAGGTAATTGATCCATCGCCAAGGACACCGGGTACTTGGTGGTGAACCACCCGACCGTGCGCGACAGGTCCACTCCGGCGGCGAGCTCCTCGTGTCGGCCGTGGCCCTCAACGTCGATGCCGACCGGCCCGCCGCCAGGAAGGTCGCCGCCAAGGAACTCCGCCCAGGCCAGGGCGTAACCGATCAACAGGATGTCGTTGACGCCGGCGTGGAAGGCCGCCGGCGCCTCTCCGAGCAGCGTGCGGGTGGTCTCCACGTCCAGCGCCACCGACAGGTGCTCGGCGGTCTCGTACGTGTCCGTCTCGGGGCGCACCCCCGGTAGCGCGGGCGGCGTCGCCGCGATCCGCCGCCAGGCGCCGGCCAGCTCCACCACCGCCGGGTCATGCGCGTGCTCGCCCAGTAGGGCCGCCCAGCGGGCGAACGACGTCCCACCGGGCGGCAACGCCACCGGCTGCCCGCCGCGATGCTGTGCCCAAGCAATGTTCACGTCTTCCAACAGGATTCGCCAGGACACCCCGTCGACGGCGAGGTGGTGGACGATCAGCACCAGCTGTCGGGTGGAGGCCGCCCACAGCGCGCTCAGCATCACCCCGTCGGCAGGGTTCAGCCGCGAGCGCGCCGCGGTCACGGCGGCGTCGGACAACACGTCCACCACGTGCAGGTGGTCGGCGGCGCCGACCGATCCCGCCTCGGGCACGGTCAGCGACCAGCCGTCGTGCACGCGCAGCCGCAGCATGGCGTGCCGGTCCAGCAGGGCCTGCAGCACCGCCAGCACGTCGGTCTCGGTGACCCCGGCGGGAGCCTCGACCACCATCGTCTGGTTGAACTGGTCGACCGGACCGCCTGCCCTTTCTATGCCCTGCAGCCACCGGATGATCGGGGTCGCCGGTAGTTCCCCGATGCCCTCGTCGGTCGCGCCGGTGTCGCCGTCGGCCACGCTGACGACGCGGGCCAGCCGGGCCACGGTCTGTTCGACGAAGATGTCGCGCGTCCGGCACGTCAGGCCGGCGGCCCGCGCCCGCGTCACCACCTGCATCGACGAGATGCTGTCGCCGCCCAGATCGAAGAACGAGTCGTCGACGCCGACCCGCTCGACGCCGAGCACCTGGGCGTAGATGCCGGCCAAGGTCTCCTCGACGGGACCGCTCGGGGCCCGGTAGCGATCGACCTCCCGGTATTCGGGCGCCGGCAGGGCGCGAGCGTCGAGCTTGCCGTTGGGTGTCAGCGGCAGTGCGTCGAGCGTCACCACGGCCGCCGGAACCATGTACGCGGGGAGCCGGTCGGCCAGCCGGGCGCGTAGCTCGGCGGGGTCCGCCGAACCGGTGACGTAGCCGACCAGGCGCTTGTCGCCGGGCCGGTCCTCGCGGGCGATGACGGCGGCCTGCCGCACCCCGCGCAGCTCGGCCAGCGCCGCCTGGATCTCGCCGAGCTCGATGCGATAACCGCGAATCTTGACCTGCTCGTCGGCGCGGCCCAAGTACTGCAGCTGCCCATCGGCGCCCCAGCAGACCAGGTCGCCGGTGCGATACATGCGTGCCCCTGGCCCGCCGAACGGACAGGCCACAAACCGCGACGCCGTCAGCGCCGCCCGGCGCCAGTAACCGCAGGCCAGCCCGGCGCCGGCCACGTACAGCTCGCCGACCACGCCGGGCGGCACCGGCCGCAGGGATTCGTCGAGCACGAACAACGCCGCCCCGGCCACCGGGGAGCCGATCGGAACGGCGCCGGAGCCGGGGGCAATCGGCGCGCTGATCGCCGCGTACACCGTGGTTTCGGTGGGTCCATAGGCGTTGATCATCACGCGCCCGGACGCCCACCGGTCCACCAGCTCGGTCGGGCAGGCCTCGCCGGCCACCACCAGCGCCGCCGACTCCAGCCCCCGCGGGTCGAGCATCGCTGCGGCGGAAGGGGTTTGGCTCAGCACGCTGACCCGCTCGGCGACCAGCAACTCGTGCAGGTCCTCCGGGGACCGCACCACCGCGTCGGGGACCACCACCAGGCGCCCGCCGCGCAACAGCGCGCCGAAGATCTCCCACACCGACACGTCGAAGCCGTAGGAATGCCACTGCGACCACACGCCGGCGTCCGGGAGGCTGGCGTCCACCGTCGCCATCAGCTGGGTCACGTTGCGGTGGCTGACCGCCACACCCTTGGGCATACCGGTGGTTCCCGAGGTGTAGATGAGGTAGGCGACGTCCTCCGGGCTCGGCGCCGGCAACGCGGTGACGGGCTGGGCGTCGACGGCGGGATCGTCCACATCGATGACCGCCACGTCGTGCCCGTCGAGCCGGTCGGCCAGGGCGGCGGTGGTGACCACCGCGACGGGCGCGGCGTCGGCGAGCATGAAGCCGATCCGGGCGGCCGGATGCGCGGGATCGATGGGCAGATAGGCCGCCCCGGTCTTGAGCACCGCCACGATCGACACGATCGCCTCGGCCGAACGGTCGAACAGCAGCGCCACGCACTGCCCCGGGGCGGCGCCGCGGTGGGCCAGCAGGTGAGCCAACCTGTTGGCCGCCTCGTCGAGGTCGCGATACGTCCACGACCGGGTACCGCTGCGCAGCGCAGGCGCATCCGGCGTGCGCGCCGCCTGGGCGGCAAAGGATTCCGGAATCGACGTCGGCGCGTCCGCCGGCGCGGCCAGCACCGCCCGGTTGCCGATCTCGTCCAGCCGGGCACGTTCGTCCGCCTCGAGCAGGTCGACCGACGACACGGAGCGGGCTGGATCGGTGGTCATCGTCGACAGCACCCGCTGCAGGCGCCCGACCAGTGTCTCGATGCTGTCCGCGTCGAACACGTCGGTGCGGAACTCCACCCGTCCGCCGATTCCGGCGGGCTCATTCGTCTCGGTCCAGCGCTCGGTCAGTGAGAACGTCAGGTCCATGCGGGCGACCTGGGTGTCCAGCGGTATCGAGGTGACCCGGACGTCGCCCAGGGCCAGCCCGGTCGCGGCGTCGTTGTCCTGCCCACCGAAGTTCTGCCACGCCAGCATCACCTGAATCAGCGGGTGATGGGTGAGGCTTCGGGTCGGGTTGACCCGCTCTACCAGCACCTCGAAGGGCACGTCCTGATGCTCGAAGGCCTCCAGGCTGCGCGTTCGCACCCGGCCCAGCAGCTCGGTGAAGGTGGGGTTGCCGGACACGTCGACGCGCAGCACCAGGGTGTTGACGAAGAATCCGACCAGGTCGTCGAGCGCGGGGTCGCGTCGCCCGGCGATCGGGAAGCCCACCGCCACATCGCTACTCGCGCTCAGCTTGGCCAGCAGCACCGCCAGGGCGGCCTGTACCACCATGAAGCTGGTCGCATTGTGTTCGCGGGCCACCGCGGAAACCTGCTGCTGCAAGTCGGCCGGCCAGTCGATCGCTACCGTGGCCCCGCGTTGGTCGGCCACCTCTGGGTAGGGACGATCGGTGGGCAGCTGCAACCGCTCCGGCATGCCGGCCAGGGCCTCTTCCCAGTAGCCGAGCTGCGCGGCGATGCGGCTGTCACTGTCCTTCAGGTCGCCGAACTGGGCGCGCTGCCACAGCGTGTAATCCACGTACTGGACCGGCAATTCGGCGAGATCGGGGGCCTCCCCCGCGCACCGGCTGGCATAGGCGACACCGAGGTCGGCGGCCAACGGCCGCAGCGACCAGCCATCGGCGGCGATGTGGTGTACCACGGCCACCAGCACGTGTTCGTCGTCGGCGACACGGAACAGCCAGGCGCGCAACGGAATATCGGTCGCCAGGTCGAAGGTCTCGCGGGCGGCGGCCTTGACGGCCCCGTCCAGCCGGCTCGCCGACCAGCCGCTGGCGTCGACGACCTGCCAGCCGAAATCGGCCTGCTCCGCGGGGATGACCACCTGCTGCGGCGTGCCCTCGGGTGCCGCGAACACGGTTCGCAGGCTCTCGTGGCGGGCCACCACGTCGGCCAAGGCCGCACCGAGCGCGCCGGCGTCGAGCCGCCCACGCAGGCGCATGGCCGCCGCCATGTTGTAAACCGGTGACGGGCCCTGCAATTGGTCCAGGAACCACAACCGGCTCTGGGCGAACGACAGCGGGACCACCGCCGGCCGCGGACCGGCCACCAGGGGCTCGAGCCGTCCGGCGCCCTCACCGATCCGGGGTGCCAGCTGGGCGATGGTGGGCGCCTCGAACACGGCGCGCACCGACAGGTACTCGTCCAGGTCGGTGTTGACCGCGGCGATCAGGCGCATCGC
>NZ_LZSZ01000141.1:0-44117 GCF_001665645.1 Mycobacterium sp. 852002-30065_SCH5024008
AATAGACCATCACGTTGTCCAGCAGCTCATCGCGGGTGAACACATTCTCCGGATGACCGTCGCAATCGGCCCACGCCCAGAACTTTTCGACAATCCACGCCAACTGCCCCACCGGCGAATCGGCCAGCCCGTAACCCAGCGTCTGCGGCCGGGTGGACTGCTGCTTGGAATAGCCGGTGCCCCACTTCCGGTGCTCGGCGAGCGCTGCAAGTGCCCGTTGTTCCTCTTCCGTCGGGTTCTTCAGGGACTCCGGCGTGGGCCGCCCGATCGGCATGTTGAGGTGAATGCCCGCGCAGTGGCCGCCGTTTCGGCCGATCTGTGTGGTCACGGCGGCGCCCCAGTCGCCGCCCTGCGCGCCGTAGCGGTCGTAGCCCAGACGCAGCATCAGCGTCTCCCAGGCCTCGGCGATCTTCTCCACGCCCCAGCCCGTGCGCGTCGGTTTGCCGGAGAACCCGTAGCCCGGCAGCGACGGGCAGACCACGTGGAAGGCGTCCTCGGCGCGCCCGGACGCCGGGTTCGTCAGCGGCTCGATCACCTTGTGGAACTCCACGATCGAGCCGGGCCAGCCATGGGTGATCAACAGCGGGAACGCGTCGTCGTGCGGCGACCGCTGGTGGATGAAATGGATGTCGAGCCCGTCGACCTGGGTGATGAACTGGTCGAAGCGGTTCAGCGCCGCCTCGCGGGACCGCCAGTCGTATTCGTCCGCCCAATAGCCGGCCAGGTCGCGGGTGTAGGCCAGCGGCATGCCCTGGCTCCAGTCGTCCACACACTCGGCTTCCGGCCAGCGGGTGCGGGCCAGCCGCGATTGCAGGTCTTCCAGGACGTCGTCGGGGATATCGATGCGAAACGGTTCCACGGGTTCACCAGCCACGCCCCTGAGGCTGCCACACCGCCGCGGGCCACAGAAGTCCGTCATCAACCCAGCCATGTGCCATCATTCGGGCGTGTCCCTTCGTGCCCGCGCCGCGGCCGCCTGGCACATCCTCGGGCCGGGGTTCGTCACCGGATCGTCTGACGATGACCCATCGGGCATCCAGACCTATAGCCAAACCGGTGCCCAGTTCGGCTATGCCCAGCTGTGGGTCGCCGCCTGGACCTACCCGTTCATGGGCGCGATCCAAGAGATTTGCGGACGGATCGGCATGGTCACCGGCCGCGGCCTGGCGGCGGTCCTGCGCGAGCACTATTCGCGCCGCGTCCTCTACGTGGCCGTGTCGCTGTTGCTGATCGCCAACACCGTCAATGTCGGGGCTGACCTCGGCGCGATGGCGGCGACCGGTCAGTTGCTCGTTCACGCCCCGCTGTTGGCGTGGTTGGCGGTGATCGTCGGGATTTCGCTGGCGCTGCAGATTTCGGTGCCCTACCCGGCGTACGCGCGGTTCCTCAAGTATGCGTGCCTGAGCCTGTTGGCCTACGTGGTGGCAGCGTTCGTCGTCCACCATCCGTGGTGGCCCACGGTGGCGCTCAGCGCGTTCACCCCGCATGTCGAATGGTCGCGCGACTATGCGCTCAACATCGTGGCAGTGCTGGGGACCACGATCACGCCTTACTGCTTTTTCTGGGAGGCCGACCAGGAGGCAGAGGAGGATTTCGCCCGCGGCCGGATGCAGTTCTACGGCAAGGGCGTGCCGGTCGTGCTCGGAAGCGACATCCGCGAAATGCGGGCCGACACTGCCGTCGGGATGGGCTTCTCCAACATCGTGCAGTTCTTCATCATCCTGACGTGCGCGTCCGTACTGCACCCGGCGGGCGTGCTATCGGTCGACACCCCCGAGCAGGCGGCACTGGCTCTGCGGCCGCTGGCCGGCGATCTGACCTACCTGCTGTTCGCGGCCGGGATCATCGGCGTCGGCTTCCTGGCCGTGCCCACGCTGAGCGGCTCGGCCTCCTACGCGTTATCGGAAGCGCTGGGCTGGAAAGCGGGCCTGGGCTACAGATTCCGCGAGGCGCGCGCCTTTTACTTGGTGATCGCCATGGCGACGCTCGTGGGAGTGGCGCTGAACTTCATCGGGATTCCCCCGTTCCGGATGCTCTACTACGCCGCCGCGGTCAATGGCGTGCTTGCCCCACCCTTGATGGCGATGATCACGCTGGTCGGCAACAACCGGGCAATCATGGGCCGGCACACCAACAACTGGTTCGCCAACGTCATGGGATGGGCAATCGTCGCGATCATGGGCGTGTGCGCCCTGGCCCTGATCGCGTCGCTGATCCTCGGGCCTTGAGCGAATAGAAAGCCGACGGGTTCGATGGTGGGCGCGGACGGTATCGAACCGCCGACCGCTGGTGTGTAAAACCAGAGCTCTACCACTGAGCTACGCGCCCGTGCCCGAGGCAGGCTACACGCACAACGCCCGAGTACCCAAAACTCTCAGCCCCGCAAAGCCGCCAGCGCGTCGGTCCAGAGCCGCTGGTTGCGGGATTCGCCGGGTTGTTTCATCTCCGCGAACCGGATCACGCCGGAGCGGTCGATGACGAAGGTGCCGCGATTGGGGTAGCCGGCCTCGTCGTTGAACACGCCGTAGGCCTGACTGACTTCGCCGTGCGGCCAGAAGTCGGACAGCACCGGGAATGTGAACCCGCTCTCCAGCGACCAGATCCGGTGCGTGGGCGGCGGTCCCACCGAGATGGCCAGCGCCGCGCTGTCGTCGTTCTCGAAGTCGGGCAGGTGATCGCGCAGCTGATCCAGCTCTCCCTGGCAGATGCCGGTGAAGGCCAGCGGGAAGAACACCAACAGGACGTTCTTGGCGCCGCGGTAGGCGCTCAGGCTGACACGCTGTTGGTTCTGGTCGCGCAGTATGAAGTCCGGGGCGGTGGCGCCAACGGGCAGCATCAACGCTTCCCGGCTCGCGACTTCGGCTGCACCAGTCGGCTGGCGCTCCAGTCGCCCAGGTTGACCGAGGAGGTCGGCATCAGGCCGGCGGTGGGGGCGGCCTCGGCGATCTCGGCGGGCAGCACGTGGCCGGGCTTGCCGGTCTTGGGGGTCAGCACCCAGATCACGCCGTCCTCGGCCAGCGGGCCGATCGCGTCCATCAGGGTGTCCACGAGGTCGCCGTCCCCGTCGCGCCACCACAGCAGTACGACGTCGACCACCTCGTCGGTGTCCTCGTCGAGCAACTCGGCGCCGCACGCTTCCTCGACGTCAGCGCGGATTTCGTCGTCGGCGTCCTCGTCCCAGCCCCATTCCTGGACAACTTGGTCTCGTTGGATGCCCAGTTTGCGAGCGTAGCTCGAGGCGTTATCCGCCGCGACCACCGTAAAGCCTCCTTAAAACGTCCAGCGCCGTGCGATGGGCATTATCGTCGCACAGCCGCAACCGCGTCGACACTCGCGCCTCACGAGGCGCCTCAGAAGGACGCCAGGCAAAGTTTCAGTGCCTTCGTCTTGGCGTCGTTGAGCCGGTCCACCCGCCTGTTGAACTCCCCCGTCGGCGCGTGGGTGCCGATCGCGTTGGCCACCCCGCGAGCCGCGTCGATATACGAGTTGAACGCGTCCTTTAGCTCCTGGGACAGCGCATCGTTGAAGCTGTTGGTCACCGTGTCAGCGCTGTTGTTCAGCGCGTCGATGGCGGGGCCCTCAGTGGGACCGGTGCCGCGGCCGGCGTTGAACGCGCCGACGAAGATGTTCACCTTGTCGATCGCGTCCTTGCTCGTGGTGGCCAGCGTGTCGCACGAGGTGCGCACCGCCCGGGTGGTCAGCGACTGCTGGCGCTGGGACTCGCGGACCCGCGACGTCGCCGACGACGCGGACACCGACGCGGACACCGACTGCCGGTAGGCCGGGGCCACCTGGGTGTCGGGTGCGGCCGTGCCGTTGGTGACGGTGGTACACCCCACAATCCCCATCAGCGTCGCCGCAATACACCCGAGCGCCAGAGCGCCTCGCCTGGGAGAGCTCCCCGCAAGAACGGCACGCCATCCGATGAGCACGGCTCCTGACGTTACCGGTTGGCTTTGCCGATCGTCCCGCTACGCACGAGTTCGTGTCCGCCGGGTGAACCCGCGCCGGCTACCGACGTCGGCTAGCCCCGCCGAACGCTGGTGCGGCACGATAGAGGGAGACGGTGCACAGCACCCCGAGGGCACAAGCCCCGACAACTACAGGAGCAGTGCGTTGACAACCGAGTTCGCACGCCACGATCTGGCCAAAACCCCTAGCAGCGCAAGCGAACCCGACCGCGTTCGGGTGATTCGCGAAGGTGTCGCGTCGTACCTGCCCGACATCGACCCCGAAGAGACCTCGGAGTGGCTGGAGTCGTTCGACGAACTGCTGGAGCGCTCCGGGCCGGCGCGGGCGCGCTACCTGATGCTGCGGCTGCTCGAACGGGCCGGCGAGCAGCGTGTCGCCATCCCGTCGCTCACGTCAACCGATTACGTCAACACGATCCCGACGGAACTGGAACCGTGGTTCCCCGGCGACGAGGACGTCGAACGGCGCTTCCGGGCGTGGATCCGGTGGAACGCCGCCATCATGGTGCACCGCGCCCAGCGCCCGGGAGTCGGCGTGGGCGGCCACATTTCGACCTACGCGTCCTCGGCCGCGCTGTATGAGGTCGGCTTCAACCACTTCTTCCGGGGCAAATCGCATCCCGGCGGCGGCGACCAGATTTTCATCCAGGGCCACGCGTCCCCGGGGATTTATGCGCGCGCGTTCCTCGAAGGCCGGCTCAGCGAGGATCGGCTCGACGGCTTCCGCCAGGAACACAGCCATGCCGGCGGCGGGCTGCCGTCCTACCCGCACCCGCGGCTGATGCCCGACTTCTGGGAGTTCCCCACCGTGTCCATGGGCCTGGGCCCGCTCAACGCCATCTACCAGGCGCGGTTCAACCACTACCTGCATGACCGGGGCATCAAGGACACCTCCGACCAGCACGTGTGGTGCTTCTTGGGCGACGGCGAGATGGACGAGCCGGAGAGCCGCGGGCTGGCGCACGTGGGGGCGCTCGAGGGCCTGGACAACCTGACGTTCGTCATCAACTGCAACCTGCAGCGCCTCGACGGCCCGGTGCGTGGGAACGGCAAGATCATCCAGGAATTGGAGTCGTTCTTCCGCGGGGCGGGATGGAACGTCATCAAGGTGGTCTGGGGCCGCGAGTGGGACGCCCTGCTGTACGCCGACCGCGACGGCGCGCTGGTGAATCTGATGAACACCACCTGCGACGGCGACTATCAGACGTACAAGGCCAACGACGGCGCCTACGTGCGCGACCACTTCTTCGGCCGCGACCCGCGCACCAAGGCGCTCGTCGAGAACATGACCGATTCGGAGATCTGGAATCTCAAGCGCGGCGGCCACGACTACCGCAAGGTGTACGCGGCCTACCGCGCCGCCGTCGACCACAAGGGCCAGCCGACGGTGATCCTGGCCAAGACCATCAAGGGCTACTCGCTGGGTGCGCACTTCCAGGGCCGCAACGCCACGCACCAGATGAAAAAGCTTGCGCTGGAAGACCTTAAGTGGTTCCGGGACTCCATGCGGATCCCGATCAGCGACGCGCAGCTGGACGAGGACCCCTACCTGCCGCCCTACTACCACCCCGGCCCGGACGCCCCGGAGATCCGCTACATGCTCGACCGTCGCCGCACCCTGGGCGGCTTTCTGCCCGAGCGCCGCACCAAGGCCAAGGCGCTCAAGCTGCCCGGCCGAGACATCTACTCCGCGCTGAAGAAGGGATCGGGCACCCAGGAGGTCGCCACCACCATGGCGACCGTGCGCACCTTCAAGGAAGTGTTGCGGGACAAGGAGGTTGGCCCGCGAATCGTGCCGATCATTCCCGACGAGGCGCGCACGTTCGGCATGGACTCGTGGTTCCCGTCGCTGAAGATCTACAACCGCCTCGGCCAGCTGTACACCGCCGTCGACGCCGAGCTGATGCTGGCCTATAAGGAAAGCGAAGTCGGGCATATCCTGCACGAGGGCATCAACGAGGCGGGCTCGGTGGGCTCGTTCATCGCGGCCGGCACGTCGTATGCGACGCACAACGAGCCGATGATCCCGATCTACATCTTCTATTCGATGTTCGGGTTCCAGCGCACCGGTGACGGGCTGTGGGCCGCTGCCGACCAGATGGCCCGCGGCTTCCTGCTCGGGGCCACCGCGGGGCGCACCACGCTGACCGGCGAGGGCCTGCAGCACGCCGACGGCCACTCGCTGTTGCTGGCCAGCACCAACCCGGCGGCGGTCGCCTACGATCCCGCGTTCGCCTACGAGATCGCCTACATCGTGGAAAGCGGGCTGGCGCGGATGTTCGGGGACAACCCCGAGGACGTGTACTTCTACATCACCATCTACAACGAGCCGTACGTGCAGCCGCCGGAGCCGGAGAACTTCGATCCCGAGGGCGTGCTGCGGGGCATCTACCGCTACCGCGCCGCGACCGAACAGCGCGCGAACACCGCCCAGATCCTGGCCTCCGGGGTGGCGATGCCGTCGGCGCTGCAGGCGGCCGAGATGCTGGCGGCCGAGTGGGACGTCGCCGCCGACGTCTGGTCGGTGACCAGCTGGGGCGAACTCAACCGCGACGGCGTGGCCGTCGAAAAGGCGAAGCTGCGCCACCCCGACCGGCCGGCCGGGACCGCCTACGTGACCCAGGCGCTGTCGGGCGCCGGCGGCCCGGTGATCGCCGTGTCGGACTGGATGCGTGCCGTGCCCGAGCAGATCCGGCCGTGGGTGCCCGGCACCTTCGTCACCCTGGGCACCGACGGCTTCGGTTTCTCGGACACCCGGCCCGCCGCGCGGCGCTACTTCAACACCGACGCCGAGTCGCAGGTGGTCGCCGTGCTGGAGGCGTTGGCGCGCGACGGTGAAATCGACCCGTCGGTGCCGGTCGCGGCCGCCCGCCAGTACAAGATCGACGACGTCCAGGCCGCGCCCGAGCAGACGTCTGACCCCGGGGTGGCCTAGAGCGGGGCATGCCCCGCCAGCGTCTCTCGCCGCCGCAACGCCAGGCAAGGCGCGAAACCGCCCGTCTCTTTGGCGGATAGGTCCAAAATATGGCGTAGGTTTTAGGGGTGAATGACAACCCGTTCGCCGGCCCCTTCGCCAAGCAGCCCCGGTCGCCGCTCGAACTGCTGGACACCGTGCCGGATTCCGTCCTGCGCCGGTTGAAGCAGCACTCCGGCCGGCTGGCCACCGAAGCGGTCTCGGTCATGCAGGACCGGTTGCCGTTCTTCGCCGACCTGGAAGCCTCCCAGCGGGCCAGCGTGGCCCTGGTGGTGCAGACGGCCATCAACAACTTCGTCGAGTGGATGCAGGACCCCCACAGCAACGTCAGCTACACCGCACAGGCCTTCGAGCTGGTGCCCCAGGACCTGGCCCGCCGGATCGCGTTGCGGCACAGCGTGGACATGGTGCGCGTCACCATGGAGTTCTTCGAAGAGGTGCTGCCGCTGGTGGCCCGCTCCGAGGAGCAGTTGGCCGCTCTGACCGTGGGCGTCCTGAAGTACAGCCGCGACCTCGCCTTCACCTCCGCCTCGGCCTACGCGAACGCGGCCGAGGCGCGCGGCTCCTGGGACAGCCGGATGGAGGCCAGCGTCGTCGACGCGGTGGTCCGCGGCGACACCGGCCCCGAGCTGTTGTCCCGGGCCGCGGCGCTCAACTGGGACACCACCGCCCCCGCGACGGTCGTGGTCGGAGTCCCCGCGCCGGGCCCCGGCGGGTCGACCGGACCCGGCGACGACCAGCGGGCCAGTCAGCACGTCCGCGACATCGCCGCCCGGCACGGCCGCGCCGCCCTCACCGATGTGCACGGCACCTGGCTGGTCGCTGTCGTGTCGGGCCAACTGTCGCCCACCGACAAGTTTCTCGGCGACTTGCTGGACGCGTTCTCCGACGGCCCGGTGGTCGTCGGGCCGACGGCGCCCATGCTGACCGCGGCGTACCACAGTGCCAGCGAGGCGATCTCCGGGATGAACGCCGTCGGCGGCTGGCGGGGGGCACCCCGGCCCGTGCCGGCGCGGGAACTCCTGCCCGAGCGCGCCCTGATGGGGGACGCCTCGGCGATCGTGGCGTTGCACACCGACGTCATGGGGCCGTTGGCCGCGGCGGGCCCCACGCTCATCGAGACTCTTGACGCTTACTTAGATTGTGGCGGCGCGATTGAAGCTTGCGCCAGAAAGTTGTTCGTTCATCCAAACACGGTCCGCTACCGGCTCAAGCGGATCACCGACTTCACCGGACGCGATCCCACGCAGCCCCGCGACGCATATGTGCTGCGAGTGGCGGCGACGGTCGGCCAGCTCAACTACCCGACAGCTCCCGCTAGCGTCGGCACCAACGCGATGCCTCCGGTTCCGCTGCCGGTCAGGGCGGCTATCGGGGGTCAATCCGAGGCGTAGTGACCCAGGCCACAGGTCGCGGCGCGGTATCGAACATGTAGCTTACGGAGCTATTTTGTGGGGACTACACAAAAACCTAAGACGAGGTTCATAATCTGTTACACCCGCCAAAACCGTTTCCACAGTGTTCTCTTAAACACGTGATTGCATTGCTTGCGCCCGGACAGGGTTCACAGACCGAGGGGATGCTCTCGCCGTGGCTCGACCTGCCGGGTGCCGCGGACCAGCTCGACTTGTGGTCGAAGGCCAGCGGCCTCGACCTGGTCCGGCTGGGCACCACCGCGTCGACCGAGGAGATCACCGACACCGCGGTCACCCAGCCCCTGGTCGTCGCCGCCACCCTGCTGGCCCACCAGGAGCTCACCAAGCGCGGCCTGTTGTCCTCCGAAACCAAGAATGCGGAACTCATCGTGGCGGGCCACTCCGTCGGCGAGATCGCGGCCTACGCGATCGCCGGTGTGATGGCCGCCGATGACGCCGTCGCGCTGGCCGCCACCCGCGGCGCCGAAATGGCCAAGGCCTGCGCCATCGAGCCGACCGGCATGTCCGCGGTGCTCGGCGGCGACGAGGCCGAGGTGCTGGCCCGTCTCGAGCAGCTCGACCTGTTCCCCGCCAACCGCAACGCCGCCGGCCAGATCGTCGCCGCCGGCCCGCTGACGGCGCTGGAGAAGCTGGCCGAGGACCCGCCGGCCAAGGCCCGGATCCGCGCCCTCGGGGTGGCCGGGGCGTTCCACACCAAGTACATGGCTCCGGCCCTCGACCGCTACGCCGCCGCGGCGGCCGCCGTCGCGACCGCCGAGCCCACCGCCACGCTGCTGTCCAACCGCGACGGGCAGCCCGTCGCCTCGGCGGCGGCGGCGATGGACGCGCTGGTCGCCCAGCTCACCCAGCCGGTGCGCTGGGACCTGTGCACGGCAACCATGCGTGACAGGGAAATCACGGCGGCCGTGGAGTTCCCCCCTGCGGGCACTCTCACCGGCATCGCCAAACGCGAACTTCGGGGGGTTACGACCCGCGCCGTCAAGGCACCCGCAGACCTGGACGCACTGACCGAACTCTAGAAGCCGCATCCAGTACAACCACATACCGCTCTAAAGAACGTTCTGCTCGACTAACACAACACATTACGAAGGGAAGACGCTGTGGCCGTCACTCAAGAAGAAATCATTGCCGGTATCGCGGAGATCATCGAAGAGGTCACCGGTATCGAGCCGTCCGAGGTCACCCCGGAGAAGTCGTTCGTCGACGACCTGGACATCGACTCGCTGTCGATGGTTGAGATCGCGGTGCAGACCGAGGACAAGTACGGCGTGAAGATCCCGGACGAGGACCTCGCCGGTCTGCGCACCGTCGGTGACGTCGTCGCCTACATCCAGAAGCTCGAGGAAGAAGACCCCGAGGCCGCCGCAGCGCTGCGCGCCAAGCTGGAGTCGGAGAACCCTGACGCCGTTGCCAACGTCAAGGCGAGGCTGGAAGCGGACAAGTGAGCAAGCCTTCCACTGCTAATGGCGGTTACCCCAACGTTGTGGTGACCGCCGTCACGGCGACGACATCGATCGCGCCGGACATCGAGAGCACGTGGAAGGGTTTGTTGGCCGGCGAAAGCGGCATCCGCGTCCTCGAAGACGAGTTCGTCACGAAGTGGGACCTGCCCGTCAAGATCGGCGGTCACCTCAAGGAGCCCATCGACGAGCACATGAGCAGGCTCGACATGCGGCGTATGTCCTACGTCCAACGGTTGGCCAAGTTGCTCGGCACTCAGCTTTGGGAGTCGGCTGGCAGTCCGGAGGTCGACCCCGACCGGTTCTCGGTCGTGGTCGGCACCGGGCTCGGTGGCGCCGAAAGGATCGTGGAGACCTACGACCTGATGAACGAAGGCGGCCCCCGCAAGGTGTCGCCGCTCGCCGTTCAGATGATCATGCCCAACGGCGCCGCGGCGGTGGTGGGCCTGCAACTCGGTGCCCGCGCCGGGGTGATCACCCCGGTGTCGGCCTGTTCGTCGGGCTCGGAAGCGATCGCCCACGCCTGGCGGCAGATCGTCATGGGTGACGCCGACTTCGCCGTCTGCGGCGGTGTCGAGGGTCCCATCGAGGCGCTGCCCATCGCGGCGTTCTCCATGATGCGGGCCATGTCCACTCGTAACGATGAGCCCGAACGTGCGTCGAGGCCCTTCGATAAGGACCGCGACGGCTTCGTGTTCGGCGAGGCCGGGGCCATGATGATCATCGAGACCGAGGAGCACGCCAAGGCCCGCGGTGCCAAGCCGCTGGCCCGGTTGATGGGTGCCGGTATCACGTCGGACGCGTTCCACATGGTCGCGCCGGCGGCGGACGGCGTGCGCGCCGGCCGGGCTATGCAACGGTCGCTCGAGTTGGCGGGGTTGTCCCCCAAGGACATCGACCACGTCAACGCTCACGGGACGGCGACGCCGATCGGCGACACGGCCGAGGCCAACGCCATCCGGGTCGCCGGCTGCGAGCGAGCAGCGGTGTACGCGCCGAAGTCGGCGCTGGGCCACTCCATCGGCGCGGTCGGCGCGCTGGAATCTGTCCTCACGGTATTGAGCCTTCGGGACGGCGTGATACCGCCAACACTGAATTACGAAACGCCAGATCCGGAGATCGACCTTGATGTGGTCGCGGGCGAACCTCGCTACGGCGACTTCCGTTACGCGATCAACAACTCGTTCGGCTTCGGTGGCCACAATGTGGCGCTCGCCTTCGGGCGGTACTGAGCACGGCGTCCGGCGACGATGCGGGCCGCGAGCGGCCCGAGGAGAAGCGGGACAAGTACGGAAGGAACCTTCGCAAGAACCATGACAGAGCTGGTTACCGGGAAAGCGCTCCCGAACGTGGTCGTCACGGGCGTGGCCATGACGACCGCAGTCGCACCCGACGCGGAGAACACGTGGAAGTTGTTGCTTGACGGCCAAAGTGGAATCCGCACCCTAGAGGACCCGTTCATCGAGGAGTTCGACCTGCCGGTCCGCATCGGCGGGCACCTCGTCGAGGAGTTCGACAGCCACCTGACGCGCATCGAGTTGCGTCGTCTGTCATATCTGCAAAAGATGTCCACCGTGCTGGGCCGGCGAGTATGGGAGAACGCCGGGTCGCCCGAGGTGGACACCAACCGGTTGATGGTGTGCATCGGCACCGGGATGGGCTCGACCGAGGAGCTCATCTGGGGTTATGACTCGCTGCGCGAGCGCGGTACGAAGGCGTTCAACCCGCTGGGCGTGCAGAAATACATGCCCAACGGGGCGGCCGCGACGGTCGGCCTGGAGCGGCATGCCAAGGCCGGGGTATGCGCCCCGGTTTCGGCGTGTGCGTCGGGCGCCGAAGGTATCGCCCAGGCCTGGCGGCACATCGTGTTCGGCGAGGCCGACATCGCGATCTGCGGTGGCGTGGAAACCAAGATCGAGGCAGTGCCGATCGCGGCGTTCGCCGCCATGCGGATTGTGTTGTCCACGACGAACGACGACCCGGCCGGCGCCTGCCGCCCGTTCGACAGGGACCGCAACGGATTCGTATTCGGCGAGGCCGGCGCACTGATGGTGATCGAGACCGAGGAACATGCGAAGGCCCGTGGCGCCAACATCCTGGCTCGGGTGATGGGAGCCAGCATCACATCGGACGGCTTCCACATGGTGGCGCCGGATCCCGATGGCGAACGCGCCGGCCATGCGATCTCGCGGGCGATCCAGCTCGCGGGCATCACTCCGAGCGATGTCGACCACGTCAACGCCCACGCCACCGGTACCCAGGTCGGCGACGTGGCCGAGGCCAAAGCCATCAACAACGCCCTGGGCAGCCACAAGCCGGCGGTCTATGCGCCCAAGTCCGCTCTCGGTCACTCGGTCGGCGCGGTGGGCGCGGTCGAGTCGATCCTGACGGTGCTCGCCCTGCGGGACCAGGTGGTTCCGCCGACGCTGAACCTGGAAAACCTCGACCCCGAGGTCGATCTGGACGTGGTGGCGGGTAAGCCGCGTCCGGGCAACTACGAGTACGCCGTCAACAACTCGTTCGGATTCGGCGGGCACAACGTCGCTATCGCCTTCGGGCGGTACTGATCACCGCTTCCTCACCAGAGAGCACACCCGGAACAAGGAGACCTGCGATGACAATCATGGCCCCCGCGTCGGTCGGCGAGTCGCTCGACCCCAGGGACCCGTTGCTGCGTCTGAGCAACTTCTTCGACGAGGGCAGCGTCGAGCTGCTGCACGAGCGTGACCGCTCGGGTGTGCTTTCGGCGTCGGGCACCGTGAACGGTTTGCGCACCATCGCCTTCTGCACCGACGGAACCGTGATGGGCGGTGCCATGGGCGTCGAGGGGTGTGCCCACATCGTCAACGCCTATGACACCGCCATCGAGGAGCAGAGCCCGATCGTGGGCATCTGGCACTCCGGCGGGGCGCGCCTGGCCGAGGGTGTGAAGGCGTTGCACGCGGTCGGGACGGTGTTCGAGGCGATGATTCGCGCGTCCGGATATGTCCCGCAGATCTCGGTGGTCGTCGGTTTCGCCGCCGGGGGCGCCGCCTACGGCCCCGCGCTGACCGACGTCATCGTGATGGCGCCGGAAAGCCGGGTGTTCGTCACCGGGCCCGACGTGGTGCGCAGCGTCACCGGGGAGGACGTGGACATGGCGTCCCTCGGCGGCCCGGAGACCCACCACAAGAAGTCCGGCGTGTGCCACATCGTCGCCGACGACGAGCTCGACGCCTACGAGCGTGGCCGCCGGCTGGTCGGATTGTTCTGCCAGCAGGGTCATTTCGACCGCAGCAGGGCCGAGGCCGGCGACACCGATATCCACGCGCTGCTGCCCGAATCGGCTCGGCGGGCCTACGACGTGCGTCCGATCGTGACCGCGATCCTGGACGACGAGACGCCGTTCGACGAGTTCCAGGCCAACTGGGCGCCGTCGATGGTGATCGGGCTGGGCCGGCTGTCCGGCCGCTCGGTGGGCGTCCTGGCGAACAACCCGTTGCGACTGGGTGGCTGCCTCAACTCCGAAAGCGCCGAGAAGGCAGCACGATTCGTGCGTCTCTGCGACGCGTTCGGCATCCCGCTGATCGTCGTCGTCGACGTGCCCGGCTACCTGCCCGGCGTCGACCAGGAGTGGGGCGGCGTGGTGCGCCGCGGCGCGAAGCTGCTGCACGCGTTCGGCGAGTGCACGGTTCCGCGCGTCACGCTGGTCACCCGAAAGACTTACGGCGGGGCCTACATTGCGATGAACTCCCGGTCGCTCAACGCGACCAAGGTGTACGCCTGGCCCGACGCCGAGGTGGCCGTGATGGGGGCCAAGGCCGCCGTCGGCATTCTGCACAAGAAGAAGCTGGCCGCCGCGGCCGATCACGAGCGCGAAGCGCTGCACGACCAGCTGGCCGCCGAGCACGAGAAGATCGCCGGTGGTGTGGACAGCGCCATCGAGATCGGTGTGGTCGACGAGAAGATCGACCCCTCGCACACCCGCAGCAAGCTCACCGAGGCGCTGGCGCAGGCGCCGGCTCGCCGCGGCCGGCACAAGAACATTCCGCTGTAAGCCACCTTCTAGGCCGAGCAGACACAAAATCGCACGCGCGGTGCCCGCGCAGTGCGATTTTGTGTCTGCGCGCGAAAGCTAGCGACCCAGGATCGTGGTAAGCGCCTGGCGCAGTTCGCCTTCGGGGTCCTCAGGCAGCGTATCGGCACGCCAGCCGACGAAATCGTCCGGACGGATCAACAGCGCACCTTCGGGAGCGAGTCCGGTGACTGCCGACCACTCCTCGCTGTGGATGCGATGCGCGGCGACCGATACCGAAGCCGCAGCGGCACACCAGCGTTCGTCGCCGGTGAGCACGGTGAATCCGGGCCCGAGCAGGTCGAGCGTCGACACACCCTCGCGCACCCACACGTGGGGAACCCGGGTGCCGGGCTGAGCACGCAACTCCCCCACGAGCTGCACGCCGTCCGAAACCGTCGCAGGCCCGTCGCGGCTCACCACCGCCGCCGAGCGGTATTGGTAACCGATGAGCAGTTCGAACATCGAGCACTCCTCGTCGGCCGGCAATCGCGGTCCGTCCTCGCTCAAGGGCAGCACGGCGAGCGTCGGGCCGGTTAGCGACTGCCGGGCGGCGAACCGCCCCACCGGGTGCCGCTCGGCCTGGTAGGTATCCAGCAGCGCCGGTTCGGCGGTCCCGTCCAAAACGGCCGCCAGCTTCCAGGCCAGGTTGTGCGCACTCTGGATCGCGGTATTGGCTCCCCCGGCCTTGAACGGCGGCATGGTGTGCGCCGAATCGCCGACGAGAAAGGCTCGGCCACATCGGAATTGGTCGGCCACCTGCTCATAGGGCTGCCAGGCCGCGACCTCGATGACGTCGATCTCGATCCGCTCGCCGATCGCGCTGGTGAGCACATCCCGGCAGCGTTGCGGCGTGAACTGCTCCGCCGACTCACCCTTGCGGGGGAAGTACATGGTGATGAACATCCCCAGGTCGCCGTCGACCAGCAGAAAGATGCCGTCCACGTCAGCGTTCTTGACCTGCACGGCATCCCCATCGGCCAAGTGCGAGACGAACTTCGTCCAGGGGGCCCGGAAGTAGATGAACACGACGAAGATCGGTAACGCGCCATAACCAGACGTGGTGATGCCCAACCAGTTCCGGACCGGGCTGTGCACGCCGTCGGCGCCGACGAGGTAGTCGGCGCGGACAGTCTCGGACTTCCCGGTGTCCCGGTCGCGGACCACCGCGGTGACGCCGGCCCCGTCCTGCTCGAGCGACACGACTTCCGTCCCGTACCGCACCTCGCTTCCCCGCCGCCGCGTTTCGCCGAGCAGAATCGGCTCCAGCCTGCTCTGCGGGCAATACTGCGCGGCGGGCTCCGGGCTGAGCGCGTCGAGTCCCGCGAAGATCGCGTTGACGTCGATGGCCAGTCGTTCCTCGGCGCTGTTGAGCGTGGGCCTGACCGTCAGGGCCGAAACATGGTCGGCGACCGCATGTACCTCGTCGCCGAGCCCCAGACCGCGCAGGATTTCCAGGCTGCGGAAGCTCAGATTGCGGGCCTTCGGATAGATGAAGGTCTCGCGCCGCTTCTCCACCAGCAGCGAATGGATCCCGTGTTTGGCCAGCAACGCGGAGGTGGCCAGACCGGCGGCGCCGGCACCGACGATGAGCACGGGAACGCGGATGGTCGTCACCTACAAAATGATAGTCGCTGTCATTCGATATTTACAGTCAGATCGCTCCGCCTCGGCGTGTCGTGGAAAATGAGGACGTGACTCTCCCGGCGGCGATGATGGACGTCGCGTTCGACGAGGCGCGGGCCGGGCTGGCGGAGGGCGGCATCCCGATCGGTGCCGCGCTGTTCACCGCCGACGGCGTGCTGCTGGGGCGCGGCCGCAATCGCCGTGTGCAACAAGGCGATCCGTCGCTGCACGCCGAGTTCGACGCGTTTCGCGCGGCTGGCCGGCAGCGCGACTATCGCTCCACGGTCATGGTGACGACGCTCTCGCCCTGCTGGTACTGCAGTGGGCTGGTGCGGCAGTTCAACATCGGCTCGTTGCTGGTCGGCGAATGCCGGACGTTCAGCGGCGGACACGACTGGCTGGCCGACAACGGGGTTGAGGTCACGGTGCTCGACGACGACCGCTGCGTGGCGATGATGTCGGCGTTCATCGCCGGGCACCCCGACCTGTGGCACGAGGACATCGGCCTGGCGCCCTAGCCGAATTGCGCCACGAACTCCTCCGCAACGGCCACCGTCCGCTCGCGATCGGATTCGACCAATCCGATGCGCGTCCGCCGATCCAGGATGTCGGAGACATCCAGCGCGCCCTCATGGGTGATCGCGTACTCGAATTCCGCACGGGTGACGTCGATGCCCTCGGCGACCGGCTCGCCCGGGCGCTTGCAGCTGGCGGCGGCGGCGACCTTGGCCGCCTCGGCGCCGTAGCGCTGCACCAGCGACGCCGGCAATCCGGCAACCGAACCCGGGCCGACCGACCCCGGGTTGGCGGGCGCGCCGATCAGCGGCAAGTTGTGGGTCCGGCACTTCGCGGCGCGCAGGTGCCGCAAGCTGATCGCGCGATCCAGCACATCCTGTGCCATGTAGCGGTATTCGGTCAGCTTGCCGCCGATCACGCTGATGATCCCGGACCCCGACTCCACGACGGCATGCTCGCGCGAGACGTCGGCGGTGCGGCCCTCCCCGGTGTCGATCAGCGGCCGCAGGCCCGCGTACGCACCGATGACGTCGGCGGGGCCGAGCGCGACCCCCAACGCGGTGTTGACCGTCTCCAACAGGAACGTGACCTCGTCCGCCGACGGCGTCGGCACGTCCGGGATCGGGCCGGGAGCGGCTTCGTCGGTCAGCCCCAGGTAGACCCGGCCCAGCTGCTCGGGCATGGCGAACGCGAACCGGTTGAGCTCGCCGGGTATCGGAATCGTCAGCGCCGCAGTGGGATTGCCGAAGGCTTTGGCGTCGAACACCAGATGGGTGCCGCGGCTGGGTCGCAGCCGCAACAGGCCGTCAATCTCGGCCGCCCACACCCCGGCCGCGTTGATGACGGCCCCGGCCGAGACATCGAACGACTGCCCCGTGCGCTGGTCGCTCAGCCGCACCGAGGTGCCGGTGGCCTTCGACGCCGCCACGTAGGTCAGGATCCGCGCGCCGTGCTGCGCTGCGGTGCGCGCGACCGCGGTGACCAGGCGGGCATCGTCGATCAACTGCCCGTCGTAGGCCAGCAGGCCCCCGTCCAGGCCGTCACGCCGAACGGTGGGCGCCATCTGCACGACGCGCTCGGGCCCGATTCGGCGCGACCGCGGCAGCGTCGCCGACGACGTGCCCGCAAGCATCCGCAGCGCATCCCCCGCCAGGAATCCCGCGCGCACCAACGCGCGTTTGCCCCGGCCCATGGACGGCAGCAGCGGAACCAGTTGCGGCATCGCGTGGACGAGATGAGGGGCGTTGCGGCTCATCAGGATTCCGCGTTCGATGGCGCTGCGCCGGGCGATCCCCACATTGCCGGTCGCCAGGTAGCGCAGGCCGCCGTGTACCAGCTTGGAACTCCAGCGGCTGGTGCCGAAGGCCAGGTCGTGCTTTTCCACCAGCGCAACCCGCAACCCCCGCGACGCGGCGTCCAAAGCGATGCCGGCGCCGGTGATGCCGCCGCCGATCACGACGACGTCCAGCGGTTCGCCGTCGGCCAGCGCCGTCAGGTCGGCCGCGCGGCGGGCGGCGTTGAGCGCGGTGGGGTCGGGCATCACGACAGGTATCCGTTCAGCGAGTAGGCGAGTTCGCCGGCCAGCGTTTCGGCGTCCAGGAGCGGCTCGACGATCTGCGCCGACTGAATGGTCGACTGGGCGATCAGCAACACCATGGTCGCCATCTGGACCGGGTCACCGGCGCGTACGCTGCCATTGCGCTGGGCGACTCGCAGCCGGCCGGCGAGTGCGTCGATCAGCATGTGCTGGCTGGTCCCGAGGCGCTCGGTGATGTAAATCGGCGCGAGCTCGGAATGCAGCACGGACATCACGAGGCGGTCCCGACGCAGCAGATCGGCCACCGTAACGATCTGTCGGACAAGCGATTCCCGGTCATCACCGAGCAGGGGCGCGTCACGCATCACCTCGGTGACGTGCCGGGTCAACAGCGCCGCCACGATCGACTGAGTGTCCGGCCAGCGCCGGTACACCGTGGGCCTGCTGACGCCCGCGCGTCGAGCGATCTCGGCCAGGGTCACCCGGTCCACCCCGAAATCGACCACACAGCTGGCTGCTGCCGCGAGGATGCGCTCTCCAGTGTCGACCTGAGAGCGAGCGTTACTGATTGACAGCATGTGTAATACTGTAACGCATGACGCAACCCGAGGGCCTCCTCCCCCCGATGAAGTGGAACGCTTGGGGCGACCCCGCCGCGGCCAAGCCGCTCTCCGAGGGGATCCGGACGCTGTTGAAACAGGCTGTGGGCGTGGAGGACTCCGGGGCCGCCGAGCTGGCGCCCGACCAGGTGCGGCTCCGCCCGTCGGCGTTGGCGCAGGCGCACCGCGACGGGCTGGGCGAGATCGTCGGTGCCGCGTACTGCCGCACCGACGACCGGGATCGGCTGCTGCGCGCCGGCGGCAAGTCCACGATCGACCTGCTGCGCCGCAAGGACGCGGGGGTACAGGACGCGCCCGACGCCATCCTGCTGCCCGGCGACGAAGACGCCGTCGCCACGGTCCTGCGCTACTGCTCCCACCACCGCATCGCCGTCGTTCCGTTCGGCGGCGGCACCAGCGTGGTCGGCGGTTTGGATCCCATTCGCGGCGAGTTCCAAGCCGTCGTGTCCCTCGACCTGCGCCGCCTGGACCAACTGATCTCGCTCGACGAGGTCTCGGGCCAGGCCGTGTTCGGGGCCGGCGTCACCGGCCCGGAGGCGGAACGCTTGCTTGGCGCTCAAGGCTTTTCACTCGGGCATTTCCCGCAGAGCTTCGAATACGCGACGATCGGCGGCTTCGCCGCGACGCGCTCGTCCGGGCAGGACTCGGCGGGCTACGGCCGATTCAACGACATGGTGCGCGGCCTGCACGTGGTCACCCCGGTGGGCACCCTGGACCTGGGCCGCGCGCCCGAGTCCGCCGCCGGGCCCGACCTGCGTCAGCTGATGATCGGCTCGGAGGGCGTCTTCGGGGTCATCACCCGGGTGCGGCTGCGGGTGCACCGCACCCCGGAAGCCGTCCGCTACGAGGCGTGGTCCTTCCCCGACTTCCAGACCGGGGCCGCGGCCCTGCGCGCCGTCACGCAAACGGCCACCGGTCCCACCGTCATCCGGCTTTCCGACGAGGCCGAGACGGGAGTCAACCTGGCCACCACCGAGTCGATCGGCGAAAGCCAGATCACCGGCGGCTGCCTGGCGATCACGGTGTTCGAGGGCAGCAGGGAACACGTCGAGAGCCGCCACGCCGAAACCAGCGCCCTGCTGGCGGCGCAGGGCGGAACGTCGCTGGGCGAAGCGCCTGCGCGGGCCTGGGAGCACGGACGGTTCGGCGCACCGTATCTGCGCGACTCGCTGCTGTCGGCCGGCGCACTCTGCGAGACGCTCGAGACCGCCACCGACTGGTCCAACATTCCCGCACTCAAAGCCGCTGTGGCGCGAGCGCTTACCGATGCGCTGGCCGAGACCGGCACGCCGGCGCTGGTGATGTGCCACATCTCGCACGTCTACCCCACCGGGGCGTCGCTGTACTTCACCGTCGTCGCCGGCCAGCGCGGCAATCCCATCGAGCAATGGAAGGCCGCGAAAAAGGCCGCTTGCGACGCGATCATGGCCACCGGCGGCACGATCACCCACCACCACGCGGTCGGTGCCGACCACCGGCCCTGGATGGCCGACGAGGTGGGCGAGCTGGGGGTGCAGGTCTTACGCGCGGTCAGGGCGACCCTGGACCCCGCCGGAATCCTCAACCCCGGCAAGCTGATTCCATGAATCGGCGCGAGATCGCGAAAGTGATCGCGCTGACCAATCCGGTCTCCGGGCACGGCGCCGCGATCCGGGCGGCGGAGCGTGCGATCGCGCGGCTGCACCACCACGGTGTCGAGGTCGTCGAGATCATCGGCGACGACGCGCAAGACGCGCGCTACCTGGTGAGCGCGGCACTGGAGAAGGGCGCCGACGCGGTGATGGTGACCGGCGGTGACGGCGTCGTCTCCAACGCGCTGCAAGTGCTCGCGGGCACCGACGTTCCGATCGGCATCGTGGCGGCGGGGACGGGTAACGACCACGCCCGCGAATTCGGGCTTCCCACAAAGGATCCGGAAGCCGCCGCGGACATCATCGTCGACGGCTGCACGGAAACCATCGACCTGGGCCGGATTCGCGACGAGAACGGGGCCATCAAGTGGTTCGGCACGGTGGCGGCCACCGGATTCGACTCCCTGGTGACCGATCGGGCCAACCGGATGACCTGGCCGGACGGGCGGTTGCGGTATTACATCGCGATGCTCGCCGAGCTATCGCAGTTGCGGCTGTTGCCGTTTCGCATGGTCCTCGACGGGACCCGAGAGATCGATGCCGACATCACGCTGGCGGCCTTCGGCAATACTCGCAGCTACGGGGGCGGCATGCTGATCTGTCCCCACGCCGATCACACCGACGGTCTGCTCGACATCACCATGGTGCACTCGGCGTCGCGGACGAAGCTGGTCCGCCTCTTCCCCACCGTGATGAAGGGCACCCACGTCAACCTCGACGAGGTGAGCACGACTCGGGCCCAATCCGTTCACGTCGAGTGCCCGGGCATCAACGTCTACGCCGACGGCGACTTCGCCTGCCCGCTACCCGCCGAGATCAGCGCTGTTCCGGGCGCGCTGCGGATCCTGCGCCGAGCCGAGGACCGATAGCGGCTAGCCGACTCCCCGGCTGAGCCAGGTCACCTCGCCGACCTCGCCGCCGTCGCGGTACGCCTCGAGGGCGTCGTCCCACGCCGTTCCAAGGACCGTGTCCAGCTCGGCGGCCAGGGTGTCGGCGCCCTGCGCCATCAGCGCCCGCAGCCGCATCTCCCCGACCATGACGTCACCGTTGGCGCTCATCGCCCCGCTCCAGAGGCCGAGCTGCGGGGTGTGGCTGAATCGCTGGCCGTCCACTCCGGGGCTGGGGTCCTCGGTGACCTCGAACCGCAGCACCGACCAGGAGCGCAAGGCGTTGGCCAGCCTGGCGCCGGTGCCGACCGGCCCGACCCAGTTGGTGACCGCGCGCAGTTGCCCGGGCATGGCCGGCTGCGGCGTCCAGGTGAGGTTCGCCCTCGCCCCAAGGGTCGACGACAACGCCCACTCGACATGCGGGCATACCGCCGCCGGCGAGGCGTGCACGTACACCACGCCAGTCGTCACGTCGGCGAATTGATTCGACGCACGCATATCCTGCTCCTTCGGTTCCACGAGGGACGTCTTCCCCAACGACCTGGTGGGACCTGTAGGCAGGATCTGCTAACTATTTGTGTGTCGTGCGTGTCTATTGTGCCTTGTGATGCCCGTGTTGCGCTAGTGTGCATTTTCCATTAGCCGTATTCGGCTATCACGGCATCGGAAAGCGCAGGCCAGGGCCGCAGCGCCCACTCCCCGAAATCGCGGTTCGTGAGGGCCACCAGCGCCAGGTCACGTTCGGGATCTGCCCAGATGAAGCCGCCCGCCTGGCCGAAATGGCCGTACGTTCGCGGCGAGTTGCGCGCGCCGGTCCAGTGCGGCGATTTGGCGTCCCTGATCTCGAAACCCAGCCCCCAGTCGTTGGGCCGCTGCACGCCGTAGCCGGGCAACACCCCGTCCAGGCCCGGAAATTGCACCGTGGTCGCCTCGGCGTGCAGTTCGGGCGAGACGGTCGACGGGCGCAGCAGGTCCACGGCGAAAGCCGCCAGGTCCGCCACCGTGGACGTCGCCCCGAACCCGGCAGCCGGCGCGCCACCGTCCAACCGGGTGGCGGCCATGCCCAGGGGTTCGCAGACCGCTTCGGCCAGATAGCGGCCGAACTCGATGCCGGATTCGCGCTCCACGACCTGGCCCAACACGGTGAAGCCGTGGTTGGAGTAGATGCGCCGCGCCCCGGGGGCGGCCAGCACGTGATCGTTCTGCAGGGCCAGGCCCGACGCGTGCGCCAGCAGGTGGCGGATCGTGGCGCCCGGCGGGCCGGCAGCGGTGTCCACGTCGACCACACCCTCTTCGACGGCTACGTGCACGGCGCGGGCGACCAGCGGCTTGGTCACCGAAGCCAGCGCGAACACCCGCTCGGTGTCGCCGTGGCTGGCCAGCACCCCGTCGGGTCCAATCACCGCCGCGGCGGCGACCTCGACCGGCCAATCAGCTAGCGCGTCGAGGGCCGCCATCACTTCCGAGCGATGTAGTAGTTGTTGATCGGGTCGGACTCGATCTCTGCCACCCGCACGTCGTCGAACCCCGCATCGCGGAGCATCTCGGTGGCCAGCTGTGTCCCCCAGGCGGTGCCCAGCCCGGCGCCGTCCAGCGCCAGCGACACCGTCATGCAGTGCATCAGCGAAGTGGTGTACAGGTAGGTGCTCATCGGGATGCCGACGTTGTCCTCGAGCCGGCTCGACGCCTTGATGTCGGCCATCAGCAGGACGCCGCCGGGACGCAGGGCGCGGTGGATGTTCTCCAACACCTGCGCCGGGTGGGCCTGGTCGTGGATGGCGTCGAACACGGTGATGACGTCATAGGCGTCCCGCTTGCCCAGCTCCGCCAGGTTGTGGCGTTCGAAGGTCGCGTTCGCCAGACCGAGGTCGGCCGCCTCGCGGGCGCCGACGGCGATCGCCTCGTCGGAGAAGTCGATGCCGGTGAAGCGGCTGGCCGGGAACGCCCGCGCCATCACGTTGACCGCGTGGCCGCTACCGCAGCCGAAGTCCGCCACGTCGGCCCCCGAGCGCAGGCGTTCGACGAGACCGTCGACCAGCGGCAGCACCACATCGACCAAAGCGTTGTCGTACACCACGCCGCTCTGCTCGGCCATCAGCGCGTGGAACCGGGGGAACTCGCTGTAGTGCAAGCCGCCGCCCTCGCGGAAGCAGCCGATGATTTTCTGTTCGACTTCGGCGAGCTGCGGAACGAACAGGGCCACCAGGGCCAGGTTGTCCGGCCCGGCCGCCCGGGTCAGCACGCCGGCGCGGTGCGCCGGCAGCGAGTAGGTGGTGGAGTCGGGGTCGTATTCGACGACGCGCCCGGTCGTCATGCCGGCCAGCCACTCGCGCACGTAGCGCTCGTTGAGGCCGGCCGCTTCGGCGATCTGCGCGCTAGTGGCGGAAGCCAGTCCCGCCATCGTGTCGAGCAGCCCGGTCTGGTGCCCGATGCTCAGCAGTAGCGTCAGGCCGGCGCCGTCGATGGCCGCGGCGATTCGTCCGCTGAACTCGTCACTGGATTCCGAGGCGATCTCGGGTGCCGTCATGGTCAGCGACGGTACACCGTAGGTTGATGGCCATGAGTCAGACAGTGCGCGGCGTGATTTCACGAAAGAAGGGCGAGCCCGTCGAATTGGTGGACATCGTCGTCCCGGACCCCGGGCCCGGCGAGGCCCTGGTCGACATCATTGCCTGCGGGGTGTGCCACACCGACCTGACCTACCGCGAGGGCGGCATCAACGACGAGTACCCCTTTCTGCTCGGCCACGAGGCCGCCGGCCGGGTCGAGGCGGTCGGCCCCGGCGTGACCGCGGTCGAGCCCGGTGACTTCGTGATCCTGAACTGGCGGGCCGTCTGCGGCCAGTGCCGGGCCTGCAAGCGCGGCCGCCCCCACCTGTGCTTCGACACCTTCAATGCCGCGCAGAAGATGACGCTGACCGACGGCACGGAGCTGACCCCCGCGCTGGGCATCGGGGCGTTCGCCGACAAGACCCTGGTGCACGCCGGCCAGTGCACCAAGGTCGATCCCGCCGCCGACCCCGCCGTCGCCGGCCTGCTCGGCTGCGGGCTGATGGCCGGTATCGGCGCGGCGATCAACACCGGCGGCGTCACCCGCGACGACACCGTGGCGGTGATCGGCTGCGGCGGCGTCGGCGATGCCGCGATCGCCGGTGCCGCGCTGGTCGGGGCCCGGCGCATCATCGCCGTCGACACCGACGACACCAAGCTGGACTGGGCCCGCGAGTTCGGCGCCACCCACACCATCAACGCCCGCCATGCCGACGTCGTGGAGGCGATCCAGGACCTCACCGATGGTTTCGGGGTCAACGTCGCCATCGACGCCGTCGGCCGGCCCGAAACCTGGAAGCAGGCCTTCTATGCCCGCGACCTCGCGGGAACCGTTGTGCTGGTGGGTGTTCCGACGCCCGACATGAAGCTCGAGATGCCGCTGATCGACTTCTTCTCGCACGGCGGGTCGCTGAAGTCGTCGTGGTACGGCGATTGCCTGCCCGAACGCGACTTCCCCACCCTGATCGACCTCTACATGCAGGGCCGGCTGCCCCTGGAGAAGTTTGTCTCCGAGCGAATCGGGCTAGACGACGTCGAGGAGGCTTTTCACAAGATGCATGGCGGCAAGGTGTTGCGTTCGGTGGTGGTGCTCTGATGGTGAACATCGAGCGGGTGGTGACCCACGGCACCTTCGAACTCGACGGCGGCAGTTGGGAAGTCGACAACAACATCTGGCTGATCGGCGACAACTCCAACGTGGTGGTGTTCGACGCCGCCCACGACGCGGCGCCGATCGTCGAGGCCGTGGATGGCCGCCACGTGGTCGCGGTGGTGTGCACCCACGGTCACAACGACCACGTGACGGTCGCGCCGGAACTGGGCAAGACCCTCGACGCGCCGGTTCTACTGCATCCGGCCGACGAGGTGCTCTGGCGAATGACGCATCCGGACAACGACTTCCGCTCGCTATGCGACGGCGAGACGCTGAGCATCGGAGGGACCGAGCTGCGGGCAATGCACACCCCGGGCCATTCCCCGGGTTCGGTGTGTTGGTATTCCCATGACCTGGGCGTCGTGTTCAGTGGGGACACCCTGTTCTCCGGCGGCCCGGGCGCGACCGGCCGCTCGTATTCGGATTTCCCGACGATCCTGCAGTCCATCTCCGAGCGGCTGGGCAAGCTGCCCGGCGAGACGGTGGTGCACACCGGCCACGGCGACAGCACCACCATCGGCGACGAGATCGTCCACTACGAGGAGTGGGTGGCCCGCGGCCACTGAGCCCGCGCCCGCGCCGTAGGGCCACGGCCGTCACACCAGCACCAGTTCGGCACCACCATGCGGTCGAGCGTCGTCGATCGGCCGGAAACGGACGCGTGCGTCACTGTCGCGGCAGATTGGCGGCCACCACCGCGCGGCGCCGGGTACGGCCCAACCACAAACCGGACATGATCGAATCGGCCAGCCCCACCACGAACAGCCCGACGAACAGCCAGACCAGAAAGTCCACGGAACTCTTGTGCCCGAAGGCCAGTCGCGGGTTGATATAGCCGTTGACCTGCCCGTCGGTCGTGATGTTGTAGGTGCCGCCGGCCGCAATCCGAGCCACCCACACCCGCACGTGCGCATCGTTGTTGACCGTCGTTGTGCTGCCGATGCTTTCGGTCACCACGGGCTGCGCCACACCGTCGGGTGGCGCGAGGGTGACCCCCAGCGGCGGCACGGGCAGCCCGCGGTCGGGACTGCTGATGACGACGGTGTGCAGGCTGATGGTGACGTCACCGGCGGGCAGGTAGAGGCTGCCGGAGCCCGGGACCGGCACCTCGCCGTAGGCGTTGTACTTGTCCAGGAAGAACGCGTTGAGCACCAGGGCGACGATGAAGCCGCCCACCGACACGACCATCAGCGTGACGGCGGCGGCCAGCGAGATCTTGGCGAGCCGCCTGCTGTTCATCCGAGCAGTGTGGCACCGCGGGCCGGGCGCTGCCAGCGTACGAGCGCAACGCCGAGGACGACGAAGGCCAGCATCGGTACCCAGTCCCCCAGCCGTTGGTAGGGCGTGACGCGCGATCCCAACGGCACGCTCACCACGGTCACGCCCCGGAAGTCCGACGGGCACCACGCCAGCCGGTGGCCTCGCGCGTCGAAGGCCGAACTGTCGCCGGACAATCCGGCGTGCGCGGCCGGGCGGCCCGCCTCGACAGCGCGCACCGCCACCTGGGCGGCCAGCTGCGGCTGCGCCCAAGTCCCCTGGTACGACGACGTGGAGCTCTGATACACCAGCAGCTCCGCACCGAGTCGCGCCTCCTGGCGGGCTAGGTCGGAGAACAGGGTCTCGTAGCTGACCAACGGGCCGATCCCCAGTGCGCCGGCGTGCAACACGACGGGCCCGGTCCCACGTTGCCGATCCTCGGCTGCGGCCCTGCTGTGGCGGGTGATCCAGCCGAAAAGCGGTCGCAGCGGCACGTATTCGCCGAACGGCACCAGCCGGGTCTTCCGGTACGTGCCCAACGATCCGCCCGGCCCGATGAGCACCGCCGACTTGTAGATCCCGCCGCCGGGCGCGGGCGCGTCGACGTTGACCAGCAGGTCCGCCCCCACCCGCCGCGACAACTCGGCAAGCCGCGCCGAAACCTCCGGGTGACCGGCGAGATCGAAGCCCACGCTGCTTTCACCCCAGACCACCAAGTCCGGACGCTGAGCCGCAACCGAAGCGGTGAGCTCCTCGGCGAGGGCCTGGCGCGCGCCCGAGTCGGCGATGTCGCCCGGTTGCACCAGCGCCACCCGCACCGCGGCGCCGCCCGCGGGCGACGGGCCCAGCAGGTACCAGGCCGGACCAAGGGCCGCGCAGGCCGCCGCGCACCCCAGCGCGACGAGCCGGCCGGATATCGCGCGGTGCACCACCACGCCCACTAGAGCCGTATTGACCGCCATCACAAGGAAACTCGTCAACCACACCCCGCCCAACGACGCCGAGGCCAGCGTGACGGGCTGAGCGGACTGCGACGCGCCCAGCGACGCCCACAGGCCACCCAGAGGCGGCCACGACCGCACGGCCTCGGCCGCCACCCACGCGCTGGGCAACACCACCACCGCGGCGACCGTCCGCCCCGGGCCAACGGGCGCGGACAGCAATCGATGCGCCAACCACCCCCACGGCAGCCAGAGCGCACCGAAACCGACGGCCATCACCGCGAGCAACGGGCCTACGAACGTCAGCAGCCAGTACTGGGTGGCCAGCACGAATCCGGCGACGCCGAGCCAGGCCCGCACGCAAGCCTGAACCGGCGTTGAAGCGGCCCGCACCAACAGGAGCAACGGCACCAGGCCGAACCAGGCCAGCCACCACCACGACGGCGCGGGAAAGGCGAGCGCGGGCAGCGCGCCCACGACCAACGCGGCCGCCCAGCCACGGATGCGCTGTCGACGAGCCGACACAAAGAGCACACTATGACGGGGCGCACACGAAGGGAGCGATACGTATGGCCAACGACCTTGTCGCCACGGTGCCCGACCTGTCGGGCAAGCTGGCAATCGTCACCGGCGCCAACAGCGGCCTGGGGTTCGGACTGGCTAGGCGGCTCGCGGCCGCCGGTGCCGACGTCGTCATGGCGATCCGCAACCGCGGCAAAGGGGAAAAGGCGATCGCGGAGATCCGCGACACCGTCCCCGACGCCAAGCTGACCATCAAGTCGCTGGACCTGTCGTCGCTGGCCTCGGTCGCCGCGTTGGGTGAACAACTCAACGCCGAGGGCCGCCCCATCGACATCCTGATCAACAACGCCGGCGTCATGACCCCGCCGGAACGCGACACCACCGCCGACGGTTTCGAATTGCAGTTCGGCAGCAACCATCTCGGGCATTTCGCCCTGACGGGGCACGTGCTGCCGCTGCTGCGCGCGGCGGGCAAGGCGCGCGTCGTCTCGCTGAGCAGCCTCGCCGCCCGCCAAAGCGGCAAGATCCACTTCGACGACCCGCAATTCGAGAAGTCCTACGCGGCCATGTCGGCCTACGGCCAGTCGAAGCTGGCGGTGCTGATGTTCGCCCTCGAGCTGGACCGGCGCAGCCGGGCGGCCGGCTGGGGCATCATGTCCAACGCCGCGCATCCCGGCCTGACCAAGACCAACCTGCAGATCGCCGGACCCTCGCACGGGCGCGAAAAGCCCGCGCTGATGGAACGGCTGTACAAGGCGTCCTGGCGCTTCACCCCGTTTTTGTGGCAGGAGATCGACGAGGGCATCCTCCCGGCGCTCTACGCGGCCGCCGCGCCGCACGCCCAGGGCGGCGCGTTCTACGGGCCCCAGGGCTTCTACGAGGCCGCCGGCGGCGGGGTACGGCCGGCCAAGGTGCCCGCGCCAGCCCGCAACGAGGCTGACTGTCAACGGCTTTGGGAGCTCTCCGAGCAGCTCACCGGCGTCAGCTACCCGAAGCCGACCTGACGACTATCGTTGGGACATGCGGCCTGAGCCTCGGATGCCCGAATCGAGCATTGTGGTTCGGCCGGAGCCCGTCTACACCCAGTCGTCGCGGCTGCAGGCCGCCGGGTTAGGCCCGGCCATCGCGTTGTTCGAGCGGGCCGCCGAGCAGGTGCCGCTGCCCAAGCCACCGCAACCCATCGTCATCGCCGACTACGGCGCCGCCAACGGGCACAATTCGCTCAAGCCGATGTCGGCGGCGATCGCGATCCTGCGTCGGCGCACCCGGCACGACCACGCAATCCTGGTGGCGCACACCGACATTCCCGACAACGACTTCTCGGCGCTGTTTCACACCCTGTCCGACGACCCGGAGAGCTACCTGCACCTGGACGCGGCGACGTTCGCATCGTCGATCGGCCGGTCGTTCTACGACCAGATCGTGCCGTCCAAGACCGTCAACCTGGGCTGGTCGTCGTGGGCGGCGCAGTGGCTGAGCACGATGCCCGCCGAGGTGCACGATCACTTGCACATCTCCTACAGCCGCGACGACGCGGCACGCGCGGCGTACGCCGAGCGGGCGGCCCTGGACTGGCACAACTTCGTGGCGTTCCGCGGCCGCGAACTGGCCCCCGACGGGCGGCTGGTGGTGATGACGATCGCCCTCGACGAGGACGGCACATCCGGCTTCCCGACGCTGCTCGACGCGATGATCGAGGCGCTGCATGCACAGGTCCGCGACGGCCTGCTGCGCCAGGAGGAGCTGCGCCGGATGACCATTCCCACATTCGCCCGCAGCGAGAAGGACTTTCGCGCCCCGTTTGCGCCCAGCGGACGCTTTGAAAGCCTGACCATCGACCATCTCGAGATGTTCAACGCCGAGGATCGGTTCTGGGTTCGGTTCCAGGCGGACCGCGACGCCGAGGCCTTCGGCGCGCAGTGGGCGGCCTTCGCCCGGGCGGCGCTGTTCCCCGCGCTGGTGCGCGGGCTGGATGACGGGGTGCGCGATGCGCGGGCTGGCGAATTCGTCGACCAGCTTCAGGGTGCGGTCGCGGCGCAACTGTCAAGCGCACCCGAGCCGATGCGGATTCCTCTGGCGCTGGTCGAGTTGGTCAAGCGCGAACGATCCCTCTCGTGAGAGTTTCGACACAACGCCGCAACGGGTAACCCCTGCAAATCGCGACCTGCGATGGCGAGGGGGTAGACGCATGAGCGTGCAGGATGATAAATCGGCCGACCAGCACACCGATCAGGAACCCGATCAAGACACCGATCAGGACACCGACCAGAAGCTGACGGAAAAGCCGGAGCCGGACGAGGACGACAAAAAGAAGGCCTCCGAAATGATGGAGGCCTACAAAGAGAAGCCCACCATCGTGCTGCCCGGCACCGGCGGCAGCGTTTCGGGCACCGCGGTCAACGACTGGTTGGACGAGGACGGCCATCCCAGGCACGAAGTCCCCGACAACGCCGGTTCCGGTGACCAGGCCAAGGCCGACGAAGGCCAAGCCGAAGCCGACGAGGGTCGCGACGAGCAAGCTCTGAAGGACCAGATCGAGAAGGACAAGGCCCTGAACGAGAAACTCAAAGAGGCCGCCAAAGCGGAGAACAAGGGCGAAAAGGATTGACCTAGCGGGTCGTTCCCGGCTGAGGGCCCAATTGCGGGATGCCGCTGATGCCCAAGTCGCCCCCGATCCCTTGAATGAGTTGATTGATCCGGTCTAGCCCCGGGATGGATTCGTTCAGGCCGGGCACCGCCGGGATGGGCGGTACCTGCGGAATAGCCGGACGCACGGGCGCGGCCGCGAGCGGCGGCGCATGCTGCGGTTTCGCTGACGGGACGCTGGTCGACGGCGTCTCGGTCTGAGCGGGCGGATTGGTATCCGTCGTCGACGGCGCGGGTGCCTCTTCGCTGGGCGGGGGCGCCTGAGCGGTCGCGGTGTTGGCCGGCGGCGCGGGGACCGGACTGCTGGTCACGCCCGGCGCTGGGGTCGTCGCCGATTTGTTCGCCGAGGTCAGGCCGATCGTGACTGCGGTCCCGACGAGCGCCACCCCCGCGGCCGCACCCACTATTGCCGCCAGCACCGGCAGGCGAAACAGGCGGCGCTTGCGCTTCTCGCTCGCGGAATCGGCAGCGGGTTCATCGGCGGCGGGTTTCACCTGCGCGGCGGTCGCCGCTTGGGGTTGGTTGCCGGTCTGCGACCACGCTTGCACGGGCGCGGCGCCGGCTGTCGGCCAGGCGGGCGTCCCCCGCGTCGTCGCGGTCGCTTCGGGCGGCCGGGTGCTAGGGACCGCCCGCGCGGTCGCCGTGGCGGGCGCGGCCGGGGCCGACGCCGTCGCGGCGCTCTCACCGGGCCCATGCGCCGCCCGCAACGCGGCGCCGGTGGCCGCCGTCAGCTGCGGGCGCGGCGTGGTGATGACTGGGACGCGGAAGTACTGCGACAGCGTGGTGGTTATCGCGGGGATGTTCGCTCCACCGCCGGTGGACACCACCGCTACCAGGTCCTGAATCCCATTGCGCGCCAACGCGTTTTCCAACACGGCCACGAACCTGTCCAGCGGGGTGCGGATCGCCTCGTCAAGCTCGTCGCGGGTGACGCGGACTTCGCCGGTCAGCCCGTCGCTCAGCGTGGCCGCCGTGGTCGAGGACAGCTCCTCCTTGGCGCTTCGGCACGCGGTGCGCAGCCGGCTCAGCGAGCCGATCGCCACGGTGCCCGCCGGGTCGAAGGCGGCGGTGCTCGGCATGTTGGAGATGACGGCGCTCAGCAGGGCCTGGTCGATCAGGTCGCCCGAGAAATCGTGCAGCCGCACGGTCGGGGCCAGCGCCTGATAGTCACCGTCGGCGCGCATGAACGTGACGCTGGTGCCGCTGCCGCCGAAGTCGCACACCGCCACCGTCCCGTGGGCCGGTATGCCGGGGGCGGTTCGCACGGCCAGCAGCGTCGCCGCGGCGTCGGGAATCAGCATCAGCGGCCGCGCCCGGTTGGACCATTCGGCCACCGAGCTCAGCGCGGTGCCCACCGCGTCGACCGCCGGCGACGGCCAGTGGGCGGGATAGGTGACGGCGACGCTCTCGGGCAGGGTGCGCCCGCCGGTCACGCTGTAGGCCAGCGCCCGCATGGCGTCGGCGATCAATTCCTCGCTGCGGTGTACCGACCCGTCGGCCGCCACCACGCCGCGGGGGTCGGAGATGCGATTGACGAACCCGGTGATCACCAGGCCGGGGTGGTTGAGCCGCGGGTTTTCCGCGGGGATGCCGACCTCCGGCGCGCGTTCCGGATAGAGCGTCAGGACGGGCTTGCGGGTGATGGCCTTCTCGGCGGCGACCGCCGCCAGGTTGGTAGTCCCGATCGACAGGCCCAGCGCGGTCCCAGCTCCATTGGCCATATGTCCCAACCCCAACTTCAGCAACTCGCAAACCAGGCTAGCCGTTAGTGTGCCGCCGAAACCTGTACCGGGTCTCTGCGGCACCTATGTGCACGCTGTGCGCCGGTCACCGGATGTTGCCCGCCCCGGCGATCAGGGGCAGGTCAAGCGGCGTGATCCAGCCCGGTCGCAGCTCGTTGACGGCCGGCACGGCGTTGAGGGCCCGCATCCCGGTCGCCAGGCAGCCGGCCGTGGCCGCGTCGCGGCCCGAGCCGTCGGTGAACCGGAACGCCGTTTCCTGGAAGACGCTCGGCGTGCCCTCGATCTCCACCCGGTAGACGTCGTTGTCGTGGCCGGAGGGCCAGTCGGGGGCGGCGTCGAGGCCGATCCGGTTGACGTGTTCGAGCTGAATCCTGGTCTCGCCCTTATAGATTCCGTTGATCGTGAACCGAACGGCCGCGACGTGCCCGGGTTTGATGACGCCCTTGACGGTGTTGCGCTCGGTGGGGGTCACCCATTTGTCCCACGTGGTGGTGATCTCGTCGAGCATGATGCCGGCCGCGTGGGCGATCATCGGGACCGTCGCGCCCCACGCGAAGATCAGCATGTTGGAATCCTCGAGCAACGGGCTGTATTCGGGCTCGCGGCCGATGCCCATCTCGACTTCGTAATCGCCCTCGTAATTGGTGTAGTCCAGCAGTTCGGAGGCCCGCACCCGGCGCACCTCCGAGCACAGGCCCATCAGCGTCATGGGGAACAGGTCGTTGGCGAATCCGGGGTCGATGCCGGTGGTGAAGCAGGACGACTCCCCCAGCTCGCACGCCTCGGTGATGGGCGCGATCCACTGCGGCGGGTTGAGGTGCATGGTCGGCCACACCCACGGGGTCATCGCCGTCGAGCACACGTCGATGCCCGCGCGCAGGAAGCGGGTGATCAGCGCGATGTTCTCCTTGGCGTGCATCGCGGTCGGGCCGTAGTGCACCAGCGCGTCGGGCTTAAGCGCGATCAGGGCGTCGATGTCGTCGGTGGCGATGATGCCCGTCGGCCCGGGCAGCCCGCAGATGTCGCCGACGTCGCGCCCGACCTTGTCGGGATTGCTGACGCCGACCCCCACCAACTCGAACAGCGGATGCTTGACGATTTCGGCGATCACCATCTTGCCGACGAAGCCGGTGCCCCAGACCACCAC
The DNA here is from genome assembly GCF_001665645.1 of Mycobacterium sp. 852002-30065_SCH5024008. NCBI lineage: Bacteria > Bacillati > Actinomycetota > Actinomycetes > Mycobacteriales > Mycobacteriaceae > Mycobacterium > Mycobacterium sp. 852002-30065_SCH5024008. The sequence goes on from NZ_LZSZ01000141.1 coordinate 32,670, forward strand.
ACGCTTTGAGCCGTGTTCCGACATACTCACCTTTCCGTAGCAGCCCCCGTGGGACTCACACTAGAACGGCTTTCGTTAGGGCGGAAAGCTTCCGTAGCACCGCGCGTGGTGACACGATGCAAATCATGACGAAGCATGTGCGCGGGCTTTCGATCCTGTTCGCCGTGGGCGTCGGTTGCGCAGGGACGGTCCCCGGCGTGGCCCACGCGATCCCCGAGATGCCCCACGCCCGTTACGAGGTGACCGGCGCCGGCGTCGCGCAGTACCTCGTGTATCAAACGGACGCCGGTCAACTCCACCAGGTCAACGCGCCGCTGCCCTGGTCGACCGAATTCACTTCATTCGGGGGCCAGGTGTTCGTGATCAGCGCGCAGGGGGTGGGCCCCATCCGCTGCCGCATCCTGCTCGACGGCAACGTGGTCGCCGATGCGCAATCGGCCGGCGGCAGGACCGTCTGTGCGCACTAGCGGTTTCCTAGGAGGTAATCGGTGAGTCTCAAGACGGGTATCGCGACGCGAACCAACGGGGCGCCACCGCCCGAGGTGCCCCTCTCCGAGATTCACCTCGATTCGCTGGACTTCTGGGGGCTCGACGACGACTTCCGCGACGGCGCCTTCGCGACCCTGCGCCGGGAGGCCCCGCTGTCGTTCTGGCCCGCGATCGAGATGGAGGGATTCGAGGCGGGCGAGGGCTATTGGTCGCTCACCAAGCACGACGACGTTCACTTCGCCAGCCGTCATCCGGAGATCTTCAGCAGCACGCCGAACATCACGGTCAACGACAACGCACCGGAGATCGCCGAATACTTCGGCTCGATGATCGTGCTCGACGATCCGCGGCACCAGCGGCTGCGCTCGATCGTCAGCCGGGCATTCACCCCGAAGGTGGTGGCCCGTATCGAGGCGTCGGTGCGCGAGCGGGCCCGCCGGCTGGTTTCGTCGCTGATCACCAACCACCCCAACGGGGAAGCCGATCTGGTCACCGAGCTCGCCGGGCCGCTGCCGCTGCAGATCATCTGCGACATGATGGGGATCCCCGAGGAAGACCATCAGCGAATCTTCCACTGGACCAACGTGATTCTCGGGTTCGGCGACCCCGACCTGACGACCGACTTCGACGAATTCCTGAAGATCTCGATGGACATCGGGGCGTACGCCACCGCGCTCGCCGAGGACCGCCGCGTCAACCACCACGACGACCTGACCACCAGCCTGGTCGAAGCCGAGGTGGACGGCGAACGGCTGTCGTCGGCGGAGATCGCGTCGTTCTTCATCCTGCTGGTGGTGGCCGGCAACGAGACGACGCGCAACGCGATCAGCCACGGCGTGCTGGCGCTGTCCCGCTACCCCGACGAGCGCGACAAGTGGTGGGCCAACTTCGACCGGCTGGCGCCGACGGCGGTCGAGGAGATCGTGCGGTGGGCCTCGCCGGTGGTCTACATGCGACGGACCCTGACCCGCGACTTCAAGCTGAGCGGCACCAAGCTGGCGGAGGGCGACAAGGCCGTGCTGTGGTACAACTCGGCCAACCGCGACGAGTCGACGTTCCCCAACCCCTGGCTGTTCGACGTGGCGCGCACACCCAACCCGCATTTCGGCTTCGGCGGCGGCGGGGCGCATTTCTGCCTGGGCGCCAACCTCGCCCGCCGCGAGATTCGGGTGATATTCGACGAGTTGCGCCGCGAGATTCCCGACATCGTCGCGATCGACGAACCCGCGCGCCTGCTGTCGCAATTCATCCACGGCATCAAGGCCCTGCCGGTCGCCTGGACCCCGCCGCGCGGTTAGCCGTTCATGACCATTCCCGCGTTCCCGCCCGCGGAGGTGCTGGCCGCCCGCGAGAAGCTCGTGCTCGACCATTTTCACGACGAGGTCCGCCAGGCGTGGGACGACGTGTTGTCGACCTTCCCGCATCCGCGCTACGAGCTGATCCCGCAGATGATCGTGCACGACGGCGACACCGCGGTGCGCGACTACTACGCCTACACGCGGACCGCGTTTCCCGATCAGGACCACGAGATCATCGCGCTGCGGCACAGCGCCGACGCGGTGATCGTCGAGTTCTGGTTGATGGGCACGCATCTGGGTTACCTGGGCAAGGTTCCGCCCACCGGCAGCCGGTTCCGGGTCCGCATGACCGCCTACTTCGTCTTCAGTAACTTTCAAGACACCGAAACGCTTGTCTGCGAACGCATTTACTTCGACACACTGACCATGATCAAACAGCTGCTCGGCGGCCTCGACATGAAGAGGCCGGCGAACTGGCTGCTGGCCGCGCGCTGCGCGCGCGGATTCCTCTCGATGTCCTCGGAAAAGCCCGACCCCGCGCTGGTGAGTGCCTAAACTGCACTGCATGCGGGCCCTTTACCCGGCCTGCGGCCTGACCGCCGCGGCGATGTTGGGTTTGTGCGCGACGGCCACCGCCGCGCCGTCGCCGCCGGGCTCGCACACCGAGAAGTGGATCGACCTGCAGACCGGCCAGTGCGTGGCCGACCTCCCACCGTCCGACCTGAGCCGTGTGACCGTCACCGTAGTCGACTGTGCGACAGCACATTTGGCCGAGATCTACCTGCGCGCGCCGATGGCCGTGGACACCGCGGTCGCCAGCGTCGCGAACCGGGATTGCGCCGCCGGGTTCGCCCCGTATACCGGCCGGCCCGTTGACGGCAGTCCGTTTTCGATCACCTACCTGATCGACTCGAATCAGGATCGCACCGGGGCCAATCCCACGCCCAGCACCGTCATCTGCCTGCTGCAGTCGGCCAACGGGCAGCCGCTGACGGGGTCGGCGCACCGCTGATCAGCAGCCGAGTTGCCGTGCGAGGTCGAGGAAGTCGGACGCGTTGATGTCGAACTCGTCGGAATAGACAACGTCGGCCTCGCCGTCGACACCGAACTCCAGCGGCCGCGCGACGAAGGCGGTCCGGAAGCCCAGCCGGCCCGCGGCGCGGATGTCGTACTTGTGGCTGGCGACCATCATGATCTCGTCGGGGCTCAGGCCCAGGTAGGTGGCGGCCATCCGGTAGATCGCCGGGTCGGGCTTGAACACCCCGGCCATCTCCGCGGCAAAGACCGCGTCCCAGGGCAGGCCGGCGCGCTTGGAGATCTCGATGACCGTCGACACGTCGGCGTTGGACAGGGTGGCCAGCGTGTAGGCGGTTCGAAGCCGTGTCAGCCCAGGGATCACGTCCGGCCAGGGCTTCAGCCGCCGCCAGGCCAAGGTGAGTTCGTCGCGTTCGGCGTCCGAAAACGGGACGCCGCAATCGTCCAGCGCCCGCCGGTACACCGAGTGCACCGACACCCATCCGGTCTGCCGACCGTGGGCGTCCTCCAGCGCGTTGAAGTAGCCTGCGCGCCAACGCCGCACCACGTCGGGCCAGTCGACGTCGGGGTGGCGGCCCGCGCTGATCCGCCGCGCCTCGTCGCAGACGGTCGAGTGAAAGTCCGTCGCCGTGCCTTGCACGTCGAACAGCAGCGCCTTGACCACACGCGCAATCATGCAACCTCGGGCGCTGATGAATCTACGATGTCCTGGTGGCCGACTCCGCCGACGAGCACGAGCCCGACTACCGGCTCACCTTCGCCAACGAGCGGACGTTCCTGGCCTGGCAGCGCACCGCGCTGGGCCTGCTCGCCGCGGCCGTCGCCGTCGTCCAGCTGGTCCCGGAGTTGGGGGTGCCCGGCGCGCGCCGCGCGCTCGGCGCGGGTCTTGCGCTGCTGGCCATTCTCACCAGCGGGATGGGGCTGCTGCGCTGGCAGCAGGCGGATCGCGCCATGCGCCGCGGCGCCCCCTTGCCCCGTCATCCCTCACCGACCTACCTCGCCGTGGGTCTGACCGTGGTGGGGCTGATCGCGCTCGCGTTGGTGATCGCCAAGGCGGTCATGGGTTGAGCGGCTCGACGGCCGATCGCGGCAGCCAGGCCGAACGGACGACGCTGGCCTGGACACGGACGTCCTTCGCCTTCCTGGGTAACGGCGCCCTGCTGATGATCAAGAACCTGCACGGTTCGGTCGGGCCAAACGCATTCATCCCCGCCGCTTTGGCCGGCGCCGTGGCCCTCGCGACGTTCGTGATCGCCGTGCGCCGGCAACGCACGCTGCAGCGGCAGCCCCTGCCGAAGCGACTCACACCCCGGCGCCAGGTGCACGTCATCGGAATGGCCGTGCTGGCCCTCATCGTGGTGACCACGCTCGCGCAACTCATCTAGCCGGGTGTTCGCCCGCACAGCGGACCGAAGCGTCCGCGCGGTCTTGGGCTACGAATCACGGGAGTGAACAGCTGCCTGGCGCTAGGCTACCGATCGATGACGGGACCGCCCACGCCCAGCAAGGACCTGGACGCGCTGCTGCAGAAGGTCGCGCGCGGGGACCGCGACGCGTTCGCCGCGGTTTACGACCTCACAAAGAGTCGGGTGTACGGAATGGTCATGCGGGTCCTGCGCGATTCCGGCTACAGCGAGGAGACCACCCAGGAGGTCTACTGCGAGGTGTGGCGGACGGCGCCAGGCTACGACGCCAGCAGAGGCTCGGCTCTGTCGTGGCTGCTGACCATCGCGCACCGACGGGCGGTCGACCGGGTGCGGACCGAGGAGGCGTCCGGAAGGCGGGATACGCGCTACGCCGCGGCTAGCGCCGACCCCGCCAGTGACATCGTCGCCGATTCGGCGATCGCCGGCGACGAGCGCCGCCGCGTCGTCGAATGCCTGGGCGCGTTGACCGACACGCAGCGGGAGTGTATTCAGTTGGCTTATTACGACGGGCTCACCTACAGCCAGGTGTCGGATCGCCTGGCCGCGAATCTGTCGACGATCAAGTCACGCATGCGCGACGCGCTGCGCGCCTTGCGTAACTGCCTGGAAGTGCCATGACCGAACCGAACGAATTCGAATTGCTCGAGCTCGCAACGCCATACGCGTTGGATGCCGTGTCGGATGAGGAACGCGCCGAAATCGAGCGACGGGTGGCGGCCGCGCCACGATCGGTGGCGGCGGCCTTCGACGATGAAGTCCGTGCCGTCCGCGAGACGATGGCGGTCGTCTCGGCGACGACGGCCGTCGAACCGCCGGCGCGCCTGCGGGCCGCGACGCTGGCGGCGATACCTGCACGCGATGAGCGCAAGTACGGTTGGCGCACCGCAGTTTTGGCGTCCGCGGCGGCAGCGGTGGTGGTCGGTGCCGCCGCATTTGGCGTCGGGATCCTGATGCGCCCGCACCCGCCGTCGACCATCGCCGAGCAGGTTTTTGCGGCCCCGGACGTGCGCACCGTCTCCGGCCCGCTCGGCAATGGCACTGCCACCGTTGTCTTTTCCCACGACCGCAACGCCGGTGTGCTGGTGATGAACAACGTTCCACCGCCGAAGCCGGGGACCGTCTACCAGATGTGGTTGCTGAGCGACAAGGGCCCGACGTCGGCCGGGACGATGGGCACCGCGGCGGTGGCGCCGTCGACCACCGCGACGCTCACCAACCTCGGATCGTCTACCACCCTGGCGTTCACCGTCGAACCCGGTACCGGGTCGCCGCGGCCGACCGGAACGATACTGGCCGCGTTGCCCCTCGGCTGAATCTCAACTCTGACCCGTCCGCGGCCTCGTCGTCTCCGAATCACTCCTGTCCGGTCGAAAGGCGGCGCTAGGAGCCGCTTATGGAGAAGGAGTAGAAACGCGATGATCAGCGTTCGGGGCAGGACAATCGCCGCGGCAGGGCTCGCGACGATTGCGGTAGTCGGTTTCTCGGGGTGTTCGAACAACAAGTCGGCGTCTGAGCCGATGACCGGCAGCAGCATGGCCACAGTCACCAGCAGCATGGCGGCTCCGGCGACGACGTCGGCCGCGGCCGATCCGGCGGCCGACCTCATCGGTGCGGGCTGCGGCGACTACGCCAAGCAGAACCCCAGCGGCCCCGGGTCGGTCGCCGGGATGGCTCAGGACCCGGTCGCCACGGCGGCTTCCAACAACCCCATGCTGACCACGCTGACGTCGGCGCTGTCGGGCAAGCTGAACCCGAACGTCAACCTGGTCGACACGTTGAACAACGGCCAGTACACGGTTTTCGCGCCGACCAACGCCGCGTTCGACAAGCTGCCGGCGGCCACCATCGACAAGCTCAAGACTGACTCGCAGCTGCTCAAGAGCATCTTGACTTACCACGTGGTGCAGGGTCAGGCAAGCCCGATGAAGGTCGACGGTGACCACACGACCCTGCAGGGCGCCAAGCTGACCGTGACAGGTCGGGGCAACGACCTCAAGGTCAACAACGCCGAGTTGGTGTGCGGCGGGGTGCACACCGCCAACGCGACGGTGTACATGATCGACACGGTGCTGATGCCGCCAGGCCAGTAGCTCGCCTGCGAATCAGGGATGAACAGCCCGGCTTCGGCCGGGCTGTTTTTCTCTGCGGCGGAACCAATCCGCGGCGCCCCTGGCAGCGAATGACTCTCATGCTCACCATTGCGCTGATCGGCTTCGTCGGAGGTCTCATCACCGGCGTATCGCCGTGCATCCTGCCGGTACTGCCGGTGATCTTCTTCGCCGGCGCGCAGGGTCGCGCCGATGACCCTGCCCCACAACCGGTTTCCGGCGCAGGCGTAAATGTCGCGGTCAGGCCGGAGCGCACGTCGCGCAGTGCGCGCCCCTACCTCGTCATCGGCGGTCTGGTGCTCAGCTTCACCGCGGTCACGTTGGCCGGCTCGACACTGCTGTCGCTGGTGCACCTGCCGCAGGACGCTATCCGCTGGGTCGCCCTGGTCGCCTTGGTTGCCATCGGTCTCGGCCTGATCTTCCCGCGGGTCGAGCAATTGTTGGAGCGTCCGTTTGCGCGTATCCCGCAAAAGCAGTTGGGGTTTGGTGGCGGCGGGTTCAGTCTCGGTCTGGCGCTGGGCGTGCTGTATGTCCCGTGCGCCGGGCCCATTCTCGCCGCGATCGTGGTGGCCGGCGCCACGGCTCCCCTCGGCCTGCGCACCGTGGTGCTGACTAGCACCTTCGCGCTGGGCGCCGCGCTGCCGTTGTTGGTCTTCGCGTTGGCGGGCCATCGGGTGGCTCAACGGGTGGGAGCGTTTCGACGCCGGCAGCGGCAGATCCGGGTCGCGGCCGGGATCGTGATGATCGCGCTCGCGGTCGGACTGGTGTTCAATGTTCCCGCGGCTCTGCAACGGGCCGTTCCCGACTACACCAGCGGGATGCAGCAAAAGTTGGCCACGGACCGCGGGGTCCAAGAGAAGCTCAACCTTGGCGGCATCGTCAACGACCAGAACGCGCAGTTGTCCAATTGCAGCGACGGCGGTCGGGAGCTCGAAAGCTGCGGCCCGGCACCCGATCTCAAGGGCATCGCCGGTTGGCTGAACACGCCCGGCAACCAACCGATCAGCCTCGCGTCCCTGCGCGGCAAGGTCGTGCTCATCGATTTCTGGGCGTACTCCTGCATCAACTGCCAACGCGCCATCCAGCACGTCGTCAACTGGTACAACGCCTACCAGGGCGACCGTTTCGAGGTCATCGGGATCCACACCCCGGAGTACGCGTTCGAACAGGTGCCCGGCAACGTGGCCAAAGGCGCCGCCGACCTGAATGTCACGTACCCGATCGCCTTGGACAACGGCTACTCCACGTGGACGAACTACCGCAACCGCTACTGGCCCGCGGAGTATCTGATCGACGCCACCGGCCAGGTGCGCCACATCAAGTTCGGCGAAGGCGACTACAACGTCACCGAGAATCTGATCAGGCAGCTGCTCGTGGCGGCGCATCCCGGGCTCAAGCTGCCGCCCCCCTCAGATGCGAGCAGCTCGACCCCACAGGACAAGACCACGCCCGAGACCTACTTTGGCGTCGGGAAGGTCGTCAACTACGGCGGCGGCGGGGTATACGACGAAGGCACAACCACTTTCGATTATCCGCTCACTCTGGCCGCCGATAGCTTCGCTCTGAAAGGTCCGTGGTCGCTGGATTACCAAGGCGCTACCGCAGCCGGCAACCAGTCCAGCATCAGGTTGAATTACCACGCCAAGAACGTCTACATCGTCGTCGGTGGCACGGGATCCCTCACGGTCACCCGTGACGGACGATCCGTCGCGATTCCGATCAGCGGGCCGCCGACGTCGCACCAGATCGTCTCCGGCGAGCAGCCGCAATCGGGGACTCTTGAGGTTCGCCCCGTCCAAGGGCTGCAGGTGTATTCGTTCACGTACGGCTGAAACTTTTAACCCCGCACCAATCCGAAGGCGTCCGGGCTCCGAATGACTCATCAAATGTCCGACAAACCAAAGGAGTCAAAGGCGATGAAATCACACAGGACGTCGGTTGCAGCGAAAGGATTCGCGGTAGCGGCGGTGCTCGGTCTGGGTGTGGTGACCGCTCCAACGGCGGCGGCGGCCGACCTGGTGGGCCCCGGCTGCTCTGATTACGCGGCGGCCAACCCCAGCGGCCCGGCATCAGTGGACGGAATGTCGCAGGTTCCGGTGACCGTAGCGGCGTCCAACAATCCGGCGCTGAGCACCCTGACCTCGGCGCTGTCGGGCAAGCTGAACCCGAATGTCAATCTGGTTGACACGCTGAACAACGGCCAGTACACGGTCTTCGCGCCGACCGACGCCGCATTCGGCAAGCTGCCGGCACAGACGATCGACGAGCTGAAGACGGATTCCAGGTTGCTGACCAGCATCCTGACCTATCACGTGGTGCCGGGCCAGCTGAGTCCGGCCAGGGTCGCCGGCTCTCACAAGACCGTTCAGGGCGCGAACGTCACCGTCACCGGACAGGGCAACGGCCTCAAGGTCAACAACGCGGGTCTGGTCTGTGGTGGCGTGCCCACCGCCAACGCGACGGTGTACATGATCGACACGGTGCTGATGCCGCCGGCGTGAGCACGTAATGGCTCACCATTCGCCACACCAGTCTCGCCGAGCAGTGACGTATGCCGATCAGATCCCGGGTCGAGGCTGGTGTGGCGGATTGTGCACAGCGCTGGGCAGCGACTGGTGTGCGGCCAAGTCGGCGACCGAACGCGCGGGGGCGCCGAGGTCCCCCAGCACGAAGGCAAATGTGATCGCCAGGCAAGCGCATCCACGGCACAGTGTTTCCATTGGGCCACTTCGCCTTTCGCATCGGTTGCGGACGCAGTCCGCGTTTTCTGCTAACGACCCGGTTACCCCGCTCCTGCGCGAGTAAACAGCACGGTGTGAGTTCGCAAGAATCGCCACGAGTCCCATCCGCCACATCCGTCGCTGGAAGCAGGCGATGCCCTCTTTGCCCGCCTCACAGCGACAAGATGACAAGCGCCCGCGTTGTCGCTCAGAGGCGGGCAAACAGCCGACCGCTTCCCGGGCCGGGGCTGCTATGGCAGATGTGACGCTAGGCCATCACGTAATCGCTGAGCGGGAACCTCTCGGCTTCCCGCACCGAGTTCAAGGTCGACGTCGGCCGCAGCAGTGATGCCTCACCGCCGGGGCTGAAGTAGTACGAGCGAGACGTGGCGCAGTTGCCGGAGTAGAAAACCGAGCTGTCCAGCCGTTTGGTCATCCGCTTCATGAACTGGTCCATGGCCTCTTCGGTCACCTCGAAGGTGGTCGCACCGCGGCGCTTGACCTCGCCGAGCAGGCGGCCCATGTGCCGCATCTGGTATTCGATGGTGTGGAAGAAGGACAGTCCGGAAAAGGCGAACGGGCTGGCCAGGCTTAGGTAATTGGGGAAGTACGGCATGGTGACGCCCTGATAAGCCTGGAACCTGGTCTCCCGCCACCACTTTCCGAGGTTGCGGCCCTTGCGGCCGACCACCTCGATGGCCGGGAAGTTGGCCTCCCACAGGTCAAAGCCGGTCGCCAACACCAGGGTGTCGATGACGGTCTTACGCCCGTCGACGGTGACGATGCCGTCGGCCTCGATCCGTGCGATCGAGTTGGTCTCCAGATGCACGTGCGGCTTGGTGAACGCGCGGTAGAACTCGTTGGAAAAGGTTGGCCGCTTGCAGCCGAGGTCGTAGTCCGGCGTCAACCTGGCGCGCAGTTCCTGGTCCCGGATCCACCGGAATCGGTTGATCTTGGCCAGGTCGGCGGCGGAGATGTTCCCCCGCCCGCGGAACTCCCGGACGTGCAGCGCGCAGACCACCATGATGATCTCGAGGATGACGTCGGTCACCCACCGCAGCGCGCGCTGCGCCGCCGGCACCCGCGCAAACAGGCGCCGCACCGCGGGGGGAAACCCGAAGTCGAACTTGGGCATCACATGGGTCGCGGTGCGTTGGTACACGGTCAGTTCCGCAGCCCGTTCGGCCAACTCCGGAATGACCTGTACCGCGGACGCCCCGGTCCCGATGACCGCGATCCGGCGGCCCCGGTACCGGAAGTCGTGGTCCCAGGCGGTCGTGTGGACCACCTTGCCCTCGAAGCTCGCGATCCCCGGGATGTCCGGCATGCGCGGCTGCGACAGGAAGCCCGTCGCGGTGATCAGGAAGCGGGTCGCCAACGTTTCGCCACCGGCCAGCGCTACCCGCCAAACTTCGGCGTCCTCATCCCACTGGGCGCCTTCCACCGTCGAGTTGAACCGCATGTGGCGGCGCACGTCGTACTTGTCGGCGACGTCCGCGGCGTACTGCTTGACCTCGCGGCCCGGCGCGAACAGCCGCGACCAATCCGGCTTGGGCTCGAACCAGTACGAGTACGTGGTCGACGGGATGTCTACGGCGATGCCCGGGTAATGGTTGACATGCCAGGTGCCGCCGAGGTCATCCTCTCGGTCGAGGATGACGAAGTTGTCATAGCCCAGGCGCTTGAGCTGGATCGCGGCACCGATGCCGCCGAAGCCCGCGCCCACGATGACTGCGTCGAAACGGTTCGTGTCCACAACCCTGCTCCGTGCTTACTAGCTCCGCTTATACCCAAAGAACTTTGACTAATCTTACGGAATTCTAATAAAGCGTGGCGCGACACGCACACCGTGTGACCTTACTGACACCGTCGCGCGCAACTGGCAAACGACCCGTTCCTTCGCGGTTGCCCCCCAGTGCTGGTCACACGCATGCGGTTAACCATCGCTGACGTGCACGCCGACGGCTGCCGGGCTGGGCGTGCCCGGGCACCGGCCGGGGCGAAAGTCACCTCTTTGAAACCTGTTTCACCCGTGGCCATGTCGTCACCTTCCCGCGTCTGCGATGTTGCGATTTCAAGCGGTCGCCGGTCCGGTTACCCTTGTCAACGGCACCCAAACGACGGCTCAAGCTTTTCCGCTACGTGGCTCCCGGCCGTTCGGATGGATGCCATTTCGGTGCATCGACACGCGGCCCTCATCCGGCGCTTGTCGACGCGCCGCGTTATACAGGAAACGATGGCGGGTCTTTGACCGAATGACAGTTGGGGAGGCACTCCTATGGGCATCAGTCGCCGCGGCATGATCGCACGTCAATTCATCCGTTCCCTTGCTCCCGCAGTGGTTGCGGCTTCCGGCCTCGGCGCGTCGGCC
>NZ_LZSZ01000142.1:0-2710 GCF_001665645.1 Mycobacterium sp. 852002-30065_SCH5024008
GACCTGATCGCCGCCCACAAACTGTGCGGCCGCGACGTGGTGGTGGTCTCCGCCTCCGGCGAGGAAATCGTGGCTCCGATCGCCCGGGCCCTGGGCGCCACGCACGCGATGGCGACCCGCATGGTCGTCGAGGACGGCCGGTACACCGGCGAGATAGCGTTCTACTGCTACGGCGAGGGCAAGGTGCAAGCGATCCGCGAGCTGGCCGCCCGCGAGGGCTACCCGCTGGAGCATTGCTACGCGTACTCCGACTCGATTACCGACCTGCCGATGCTCGAATCCGTCGGCCACCCCAGCGTGGTGAATCCCGACCGCGGATTGCGCCGGGAAGCCGTCGAACGCGGTTGGCCCGTGCTGTCGTTCTCGCGACCGGTGTCGCTGCGCGACCGCATCCCGGCGCCATCGGGTGCGGCGATCGCGACGACCGCGGCTGTGGGCGTCAGTGCGCTGGCCGCCGGCGCGGTCACCTATTCGCTGTTGCGCCGGTTCGCGTTCTAGCCCCCACCAAGGCAAGCCTCAGCAAACACATTTCGGTCTGGCTTCGCAATTTTTGCAAAATTGGGCCTTGCTGCGTTAAGGGTCTAGTAGTACAAAGGAACCACGGAAGCCCGGTGAGGCCTAGGTCGATCCGGAAGAGAAGGTTCGATCTCCCGACCCGGGCGCCCAGCACGGTGCTCGGCACCCACGCGGAGTCATAGCCGCGATAATGGCAGAAGTGTTGCGGGCCTGCGTAATTGCGAAATGTGGACGGTGTCGACGGCCCTTTGGGTGGGGTTGCCACCGGCAGCATCGCAAGATCGCCGAGGCCAACCCGCGCAGCCCCGAAATGCACGCATGGTAACCGAGTTCCGTGTTAGCGGGCGGCGGACCGAATACTTCGGGACGTCGCCCGCTTCGTATTGTCCGGTGGCGTTTCTGCGGCCGCCGGCTACCGATTCAGCTATCGATTCGACAGCGACTCGGCGATCGTCAAAGCCTCCTGCGCGCCGGCGCGCATCGCCCGGCAACAGAGCACCAGCCAGGCTCCCACCCCGGCCGGCGTGCCGTCGGCGAAGCCTTGTGCGGCATCGCGATAGTCGGCCGGCTGGCGCATCCAACTCACCTCGGGCACACCCAATCCGTGTGGATCCAACCCGCTGGCAATGGTCACCAACCGCGACACCGCGCGGGCGACCACGCCGTCGGCGCTACCGAACGGCCTGAGCGTCAGCAGTTCGCCGTGCGCGACCGCGGCGACCACCGGCGCAGGCGCCTGGGTGCCGCCGCTCACCAAATCCGCCAGCAACTCCAGTCGCGGCCCGACGCCGGCATCGGCGCGGGGCCGGCCCAGCCGATCCTCGCCCACCTGGTCGGCCGCCGCCAGCATGTGCAAGCGGGCCAGCGCCTGCAGCGGTGCCCGCCGCCAAATCCCGACCAGGGGGCCCTCACCGCCTTCCAGCGCCTGGGCCACCCGCAGCGCCCCGCCGAACACCGGATCACTGACGGCCCCGGCGTCCGCGAGGTCTTCCAGGCGGACCGGGCCACCGTCCAGCACCGACGAGGCGCGGGCCGCCCGCAAGGCCGCTTCGGCTGCGGTCACCGGCCATCCGCGCAGGTTGGCTCGGTGCCGGTGGGCGCGGCCCAGCGCGTCGCGGGCCCGGTCGCTGGCCTCGGCGACGCCCGGCAACTCCATCAACGGAGCGAGTGGATCAGCCGTCACAGGTTGCCAACCTATCCCGGCTTCAATGATCGGATGTCGGTGCGTGCGGGATGGCCTCCAGCAGCCGGCGGGTGTATTCGTGCCGGGGCCGGGTGAACAGCTCGTCGGTGGCGGACTGCTCTACCACCCGACCGGCGCGCATCACCAAGACGTCGTCGGCGATCTGCCGGATCACCGCCAGGTCGTGGCTGATGAACAAGTACGTGAGGCCCAGTTCGGTCTGCAGCTCGGCCAGCAAATCCAAGATCTGCGCCTGCACCAGCACGTCGAGCGCGGAGACCGCCTCGTCGCAGACCAGCACCTCGGGCCGCAGCGCCAGCGCCCGGGCGATCGCGACCCGCTGCCGTTGGCCACCCGAGAGCTCCCGGGGCAGCCGCCCCAGAACCGATGACGGCAGCGCCACCTGGTCGACGAGTTCGTGCACCACTCGCTCGCGTTGCCCGCGGTCGCCGACGCGGTGGACACGCAGCGGTTCCTCGATGGCACGAAACACCGTGTACATGGGATCCAGGCTGCTGTAAGGATTTTGGAAGACCGGCTGCACCCGCCGCCGGAAGGCCAATTGCTGATCCCGGCTCAGTGAGTCGTCGATGCGGGTGCCGTCGAAAACGACCGTGCCCGAGCTCGCCGGCAGGAGGCCGAGCACGATCTGCGCCAGGGTGGACTTGCCCGAACCCGACTCACCGGCGATCGCCAGCGTGCTCGCCCGCCGCAGCCGAAACGAAACCCCGTCGACGGCAAGAAATTCCGCTCGCCGCCACGGCGCGCCGCGCGACTCGCGGTAGACCTTGGTCAGCTCCGAGGCGACCAGGATGTCGTCGGACGCCCCGCGATCCGCCGGACGCGGCCGGGCCGGGCCCTGCACCGTCAGCGACGGCGCGGCCGCGACCAGGCGCCGCGTGTACTCGTGCTGCGGCTCCCGCAAGATCGACTGCGTCGCACCGGATTCCACCACGACGCCCTCGCGCATCACGACGACGGACTCGGCGCGTTCGGCGGCCAGCGCCAGGT
>NZ_LZSZ01000143.1:0-1133 GCF_001665645.1 Mycobacterium sp. 852002-30065_SCH5024008
AGATGTGTATAAGAGACAGCGCCATGACCGGCCACATACAACTCGCCGACCACCCCCACCGGAACCGGCCGCAACCACTGATCGAGCACCCACAGCGCCGCCCCCGACACCGGCGACCCAATCGGCGGCGGCCCGGATCCCGGGCTCAACAGGGCACTCATCGCCGCATACACCGTGGTCTCAGTCGGCCCATAAGCGTTGACTATCACCCGCCCGGGCGCCCAGCGCTCCACTACCTCAGCCGGACACCGTTCCCCACCGACCAGTAGCGCCACCGACTCCAACCCCTGCGGCGACAACGCCCCCACCGCCGAGGGAGTCTGGGTGAGCACGCTGACCCGTTCACGAACCAGGAGGGCATGCAATGCCTGCGGGGAGGCGGTCACCGGTTCCGGCACGACCACCAACCGGCCCCCACCCAGCAGGGCACCGAAAATCTCCCACACCGAAAAGTCGAACGCATAGGAATGACACTGCGTCCACACCCGCCCCGACCCCAGGCCCGCGTCCAGGGAATCGATCAACTGCGCGACATTGCCATGGGTGATCGCCACGCCTTTGGGCATACCGGTGGTGCCCGAGGTGTAAATCAAATACGCCACATCCTCAGGCGCCGGGTCTGGCAACGCTGTGGCCGGCTGGCTGTCGATCACCGGATCGTTGACATCAATCACGACCAGGTCGTCGTACCCGTCCAGCCGCGACCGCAACTCAACGGTGGCGATGGCCGCCGCCGGGGCGGCGTCGGTGAGCAGGAATTCGATCCGCGCGGTCGGCCATCCTGGGTCGATCGGCACATAGGCCGCCCCCGACTTGAGTATCGCCAGGATCGCCACGATCGCCTCCGGGCAGCGCGGCATCAGCAACCCCACACACCCACCCGGCCCCGCGCCATGGGCAACCAGCCAGTGCGCCAACCGATCCGCGGCCGCATCCAGCTCGCGGTAAGTCATTGAGCGGCCCTCGTAGCTGATCGCCACCGCCTCCGGCGTCCGCGCGACCTGGGCGGCAAACACCTGCGGGATCGACACCTCCAACGCAGCAGGCTGGTCCAACACCGCCCGGTTACCCCACCCCTCCAAACAGGCCAGCTCCTGCGCGTCGAGTACCTCGACCGACGACAACAGCCCCAA
>NZ_LZSZ01000144.1:0-13618 GCF_001665645.1 Mycobacterium sp. 852002-30065_SCH5024008
ATGCGATCGTCGGCAGCGTCAGATGTGTATAAGAGACAGGCCCTATGCGGACCCGTCGAACAAGACCCGGCAACAGATGCAGCGGATCGGGGCCGTGGCGTTGGCGACGAAAACCGTTGCGCCGCCGGTGCGCCGCCGGGTGATCGCCCAACGCCTGGCGTCGCATCACTGGCCCGATCGGGCGCTGCGGATCACCGCGATCGACGTGGACACCGGCGAATTGGTGGTTTTCGATCGCGAATCCGGCGTCGACCTCGTCGACGCGGTAGCGGCCAGCTGCGCGGTACCCGGGGCGTGGCCCCCCGTGGCGATCGCGGGCCGGCGCTACATGGACGGCGGGGTCGCCAGCTCGGTCAACCTCGGCGCGGCCGGCGACTGCGACACGGCGGTGGTGCTGGTGCCCTCGGGCGTGGACGCGCCCTCGGCGTTCGGCGACGGGCCGGCCGCGGAGATCTCCGCCTTCGCGGGCGCGATGTTCGCGGTGTTCGCCGATGCCGACTCGCTGGCGGCCTTCGGGCCCAACCCGTTGGACCCCGCCTGTCGCGTCGCGTCGGCACTGGCCGGACGCGAGCAGGGCCGCCGCGAAGCCCGAGGCGTCGCGCGTTTCCTGGGCGTCTGACCGGGCCGCGACGCTAACGCGCTGCGGCAGCGCGGGTTTCAGGCTTCGGTCGCGGGCGGCGTGGTTCGTTTGTTCTCGAAAGCGTCCAGGGCCTCGTCCGCCAGCGCACGGCCGACGGCGATCACCTCCGCCGCCCGGTGAAACTCCAGGCCCCGGCACGTCGAGCGCGGGATCTCGATCAACAGGTCGGGCGGGTAGACCGCCAGCGTGTGGCGCGCCAGGGCGGCCTGGGCGATGTCGATCGTCCGGTTCATCACCTCGAAGCTGCCCAGCTTCGGCACTTCGGGTGCGGCATCGGGCAGTACGCCGGCCGCGTCATCCCCGTCCGCGGGCTCCTCGACGTCCAGATCCTCCGACCAGCTGTCCGCTTCGGCGGTGGACCCGCCGAATCGGCCCAGGACGGCGCGCGCGGTGGGCCGATCGAGCAGCGACCGGGCCGCGGAGGTGTCGAGCAGCGCGGAGGTGCTGCGCACCATGCGGTTCAGCCACTCGGCGGTCACGCCGGATTCCGCGTCCCGGGTGGCGATCGACTCGCTGCCGCTGAGGCTCACCGCGATGGTCACGTCGGCATTGACCGCCGATAGGGGGGCCATCGGCAGCGGATCCAGGATGCCGCCGTCGGCGAGCAGCCGCCCGTCGACTTCGTGTGGGGCGATCACGCCCGGTATGGCGATGGAGGCGCGGATCGCCGTGTCGACCGGGCCGCGCTGGAACCACACCGTTTTACCGGCCAACAGGTCGGTCGCGACCGCGGTGAAGGGGATGGGCAGCTGCTCGATGTCGACGGGGCCGAGGATGTCGCGCACCGCGTCCAGGATTTTCTCGGCCCGCATCACCCCGGCCGCGCTGATCGAGAAGTCCAGCAGTCGCAGGATGGTGCGCTGCGTCAGGGACTTCGCCCAGTCGGCGAACTCGTCGCGACGCCCGGCCGCCTCCAAACCGCCGACCAGCGCGCCCATCGACGACCCCGCGATTCCCACGATCTCGTAGTCACGTGCGCGCAGCGCGTCGATCACCCCGATGTGGGCGTAGCCGCGGGCCCCGCCGCTACCCAGCGCCAACGCGACGCGCGTCGGTGACGATCGGCGCGCGACGACGCCGCCAGGTCCGTCCGGCATCTCTTCATTTTGCGCGGCTAAGCGGGGTGGCAGCGGCCGGGTTGGCACTTTCTCTACCCGTGAATTCAATCGCGCACGAGTTCGAAAGCGTCAACCGCATTCGTCGCCGGCGGCGGCGCGCGCGGCGGTGATCACGGCTGCCTGCCGGGCCGGTGTCAGATCCGCCCAGCGGGCATTCCAGCTGCCCGCGGTGCCCGACGGCGCGGCCTGGACCATTGCCAGATAGGGCTCGAACAGCGACTGACCGGTCTTGGGCTGGGCATCCATCCACAGTTTTGCGGCGTGACAGGCCTGGTAATACTCTTCCTCGGTCGAATTCGCGGGCACGTCGACCCTGGTCGTCACGCCCGCCGGCGACAGACCGACGGCGCCCGGTGGCGCCGCACCGGGGCGGGCCGGTAGGTCCGCCGGCCGCGGCGATGAGGACGCGGGCTTACCGCTCGGGGCTTCAGGTGAGCATCCCGTAGCCGCCAATAATCCGGCCGCCACGAGGAGCGTGCCCCACAGCCGGGGCCGTTGACCGCACCAGCGCATCCTCTCAATCTATGCAACACTGGCGGCCGTGATGGAGCGCTTCGGATTTTGCGAGTGTTGTCGGCCGTAACACGCCGCCGCCTGTCCGATCCTTTTTGTGGAGCTCCCCAATGTCTGTACCCCTCGCCGCTCCGGCTGCGTTGCGCCCGCGCACCATTTCGTCCCCATCGTCGGGACCGACCCGCCTGCGGGTTCCCGACCTCCTGCACGCCACCGACCAGGCCGCCGACGACGTGCTGAGCGGACGTTGCGACCACCTGCTGCCGCCGGGCGGAATACCTGAGTCGCGCCGTTGGTTCACCCGCATCC
Source organism: Mycobacterium sp. 852002-30065_SCH5024008 (assembly GCF_001665645.1). Classification (NCBI taxonomy): domain Bacteria; kingdom Bacillati; phylum Actinomycetota; class Actinomycetes; order Mycobacteriales; family Mycobacteriaceae; genus Mycobacterium; species Mycobacterium sp. 852002-30065_SCH5024008. Next base: position 2,581 of record NZ_LZSZ01000144.1, read on the forward strand.
ACGGTGACGAGGAGCTGGACGTCTGGCTGATCAGCTGGGTTCCCGGCCATCACACCGAACTGCACGACCACGGTGGGTCCCTAGGCGCGCTGACGGTCCTGTCCGGGTCGCTCAACGAATTCCGTTGGGACGGCCGGGCCCTGCGGCGTCGCCGGCTCGACGCGGGCGATCAGGCCGGGTTTCCGCTGGGCTGGGTGCATGACGTGGTGTGGGCACCGCGGCCCGTGACCGTGCCGCTCTCGGGCCTGTCGGGCATCGTCCGAGAGCCGGTGACGCCTTCGCTCAGCGTGCACGCTTACTCGCCGCCGCTGACCGCGATGTCCTACTACGAGGTCACCGGCCGAAATCGGTTGCGCCGCCAGCGCACCGAACTGACCGACCAACCGGAAGGACCGTGATGAGCCGCATCGATGTTGTGTTGAGATCCGCCCGGCGCCGCTACCGTCGGCTTCCCGCCGCCGAGGTGCCCGATGCGCTGCGGCGGGGGGCGGTGCTCGTCGACATCCGGCCGCAGGCGCAGCGCTTCCGCGAGGGTGAGATCCCCGGCGCGCTGGTGATCGAACGCAACGTGTTGGAGTGGCGCTGCGATCCGACCAGCGAGGCCAAGCTGCCCGAGGCCGTCGGTGACGACGTCGAATGGGTGATCGTGTGCTCGGAGGGTTACACGTCCAGCCTCGCGGCGGCCGCGCTGCTGGACATCGGCCTGCACCGTGCGACCGACGTCATCGGCGGCTATCACGCGCTCGCGGGTGCCGGTGTGCTGGAACAACTTTCCGGCACGGGCTCGCTCGACGCCGGCCCGGGAGTGCTCGCCAGCTCCGGCAACCCCGGTCGCCGCTGGCTCTAGCTACCCGATGGAGGTGGCATCCGAATGAAGCAGTGGCCGTAGCTTGTTGGTCTTTTCCGGCGTCCAACCCGGCGGTGACAGCACGGCGGCCCAGCCGTCGGCCGCGTCGGCGACGTAGTGGTGGCCATGGCCCTCGGGGACGTCTACCGCGACGGCCATGTCCGCCGTGACCTGCAGGAACGTCACCACCGGGATCCAGCGCGTCTCGGGCAGCACGTCATAGCCCCGCCGCTCCCGCAGCCAATCCGGTTTGCTGAACAGCAGGTCGGGGGACCACCAGGCGATCGGATCCGAGGCGTGTTGCAGATAGACCACCCGCGGGTGATCCCACGCGGAGTTCGGGCGCCCCAAATTGCTTGGGCGAGCGACAAACCGGACGTTCTTGCCGTCGTTGTAGATGGGCAACCACTCCGGGGAACCGGGGTCGCGCGTCGACGTCAGGTCGGTCCAGATGGTGTTTTGGAATGTCGGTCCGCTGAACAAGGCGCCGTCGGTGCGGGCGAGGACGTTGTTCAGGCTCATGAACGGCGCCTCGCCGCCGAACGATCCCAGACTCTCGCCGAACACGACGAGCTTGGGGCGTTGCGCTTCGGGCATCTGGCGGATCAACCGGTCGACGGCCTCGAACAGCGCCTGCCCGGCGTGGCGGGCGTTCTCCTTGTCCACCAGGAAGGACAGCCAGCTCGGTAGGAACGAGTACTGCATGCTGACGATCGCGGTGTTGCCGTTGTACATGTACTCGAGCGCGTCGGCTTCCGCCTCGTTGATCCAGCCGGTGCCGGTGGTGGTCGCGACGGCGACGACGGCGCGTTGCAGCCCCCCGGTGCGCTGCAGCTCGCGCGCCGCCAGCTCGGCGGTCGCCGTGATGCCGTCCGCGGAGTTCAGCCCGGCATAGGCGCGGATCGGTTCGGTTGCCGGAGCGCCGTTGAAGGCGGCCAGCTGGCCAACTCTCGGGCCGGCTTCCACGAAGATGCGACCTTGGTGCCCAAGGGATTCCCACGACACCAGTGACTCGGGACCGCCGGACCGCAGCGGGGTCTTCGGTGGCGCGGTGTCGGGATTCATCTCGTTGTTCGCCGAGGCGAAGGTGTTGTTCATGGTCCGCATGGCGGACTTGAGCACGACACCGTTGAGCAAGGTGATGGTGAGCACCAACAGCAGCGCCACCACGATGGTCGCCGACAACCGAAACGGCGCGATGCGGTCGACCTGGCCGACCAGGAACCTGACCAACCACCGGATGAACTGGCCGATTTCGACAAGGGTGAACAGCACCACCAACGAAAGGCCCGCGGCCACCGGGTAGTCGTACCACTTCAGGTGCTGTACGCCCATGAGGTCGCGCACGTTGTCCTGCCACACGTGGAACCAGATGGCCATCAGCACCATGCCGAGCGCACCGATCGGGATCAGCACCTTCCACGCCCGGCGCGGCGGCGGGGGACTGTGATCCTTGGCGCGCATGTAGCGGACCAGCCACACGGCGAAGACGCCCAGCCCGTAGCCGATGGCGCCGGAGATGCCGCTGACCAGCCCCTGGAACAACGCACCGCGAGGCAGCAGGGACGGCGTCATGGAGAACCAGATGAAGATGAGGCCCACCGTGGTGCCGGTGAAGGTGTAATGCCGCACCCACCAGGGCTTTTCGGGTGACCGCGGCTCGCGAGTGTGCGGGCGGGTATCCGGGGGCGCAGCTTCGTCGGCAACGACCGTCGGGTTGCCGCCGGCTTCGGTGTTCGTCGCTGTACCCGGCTCGCTCATCGCATGCCTACCGGTGGGTGAAGTTGGGAGCGCGCTTCTCGATGAACGCCGTCATGCCCTCGGACTGGTCCTCCGTCGCGAAGGTGGAGTGGAAGAGGCGACGTTCGTAGAGCAGCCCTTCGGACAGCGTGGATTCGAACGCCCGGTTGACGGCCTCCTTGGCCATCCGGGCCGACGAGCGTGACATTTGGGAGATGGTCGTGGCGACGGCCTTGGCCTCGGCCAGCAGATCATCGGCGGGCACCACTCGCGAAACCAGGCCGCTGCGTTCGGCTTCGGCGGCGTCGATGGTGCGCCCGGTCAGGATGAGGTCCATGGCCTTGGCCTTGCCGATGGCGCGGGTGAGGCGCTGGGAGCCGCCCATGCCGGGCAGCACACCGAGTTTGATCTCGGGCTGGCCGAACTTCGCTGTGTCGGCGGCGATCAGCACATCGCACATCATGGCCAGCTCGCAGCCACCGCCGAGCGCGTGCCCAGCCACCGCGGCGATGGTCGGGGTGCGCACGGCCGCCAGTTTGGCCCAGGGGGCGAAGAAGTCGGCGTCGAACGCCTCGGCGTACGTCAGGCCGGCCATCTCTTTGATGTCGGCACCGGCCGCGAACGCCTTGGCCGAACCCGTGATGATGATCGCCCCGATGCCAGGATCGTTGTCGAACTCCGTTGCCGCCCTGGTCACTTCGTTCATCACCTGGGTGTTGAGCGCGTTGAGCGCTTTCGGCCGGTTCAGGGTGATGGTGCCGACGCGCTCGTCGCGCTCGACCAGGATGGTTTCGTAATCAGCGTCTGTCATCGTCAATCGCCTTCCTGGAAACTCAAGTCGTCGTCGACCGGGGCGAAATACGCCTCGACGTCGGCCGCGGTCACCGCGGCCAGCGTCGCCGGTGACCACTTCGGGTTGCGGTCTTTGTCGATCAGCTGGGCTCGGATGCCCTCGACCAGGTCGTGCGAGCGCAGCGATGCCGACGACACCCGATAATCCTGAATGAGAACGTCTTTCACCGTTTCGAGTTTGGCGGCGCGTCGGACGGCTTCCAGGGTTACCGACAACGAGATCGGCGAGCGGGTGCCGATCAGGTCGGCGGCGTGGTTGGCGGGGCCGGTGTCATGCCCGCGAAGCGCGGCAACGATGTCTTCGACCGTGTCGCCGGCGTAGCACTCGTCGATCCAACCGTGTTGTGCGGCAAGCTCGCTCGGCGGGGGCTCAATGGCGTGCGCGGCAAGCGCGCTCTGGACGCCGCCAGCCACGATCGCCCGGGTGAACGCCTCGAGATCGTCGTGCGGCACGTAGTGGTCGGCGAATCCCATTGCGATGGCGTCGGCTCCGGAAAACGGAGCTCCGGTCAGGGCGGCGTGCAGACCCAACCCACCGGGCGCTCGGGACAGCAGGAACATCCCGCCGACATCGGGAACGAAGCCGATGCCCACCTCGGGCATCGCGATCTTGGAGGTGTCGGTCACCACGCGGATGTTCGCGTGCGCGCTGACGCCGACGCCGCCACCCATCACGATGCCGTCCATCAGCGCCACGTAAGGCTTGGAGAAATCTGCGATCTGGGCATTGAGCAGATACTCGTCGCGCCAGAACCGCCGCGCCTCAACCCCGTCCTTACGCGCACTGTGATAGATGGAGACCACGTCGCCACCGGCGCACAAGCCGCGCTCGCCGGCGCCGGAGAGCACCACCGTGGATACCGCGTCGTCGTCTGCCCAGCGGGTGAGTATGGCGCTCAGCGCGTCCACCATCTGCTGATTGAGTGAGTTGATCGCCTTGGGGCGGTTGAGCGTGATCAGACCGACGTTGCCCTCGACGCGGGTTAGAACCTCATCGGACTCCTCGGTCACGCCCTGGCCTCCCATCGCGGTCCACCCTCGAACGAAAAATCTAGATCGTGACGACCGACGCGATACCCCCGGGTAAGGGTTATCTTTAACGCGACGACAGCAGCTGTGTTATTTCGCAGGCTCCAGGCACCGGAAAATGCCCAGGTCGGCCGGGAACCCGGACGGGACGCTGATCGTTGAGATTGTGTTCGCACAGCTCGAAGCCAATAGAGAGGATCCGACGGTGCGGGAGACAAGCAACCCGGTATTTCGTTCGCTGCCCAAGCAGCGGGGCGGATACGCGCAATTCGGCACAGGCGCGGCCCCAATGCAGGGCTATGGAGCCGACCCCTACGCGGCCCCCTACCAAGCTCCCTACCAGGAGACCAGGGCTTCGCGTCCGCTGACCATCGACGACGTCGTCACCAAGACCGGCATCACGCTGGCCGTGTTGGCGGTGTCCGCCGTGGTGTCCTACTTCCTGGTGGCGTCCAACCTCGCGCTGGCGATGCCGCTGACCCTGGTCGGCGCGCTCGGCGGGCTGGGGCTGGTGCTGGTCGCGACCTTCGGCCGCAAGCAGGACAGCCCGGCCATCGTGCTGAGCTATGCCGTCCTCGAGGGGCTCTTCCTGGGCGCCATCTCGTTCGTCTTCGCCAATTTCGCGGTCTCGCACGCCAACGCCGGCGTGCTGATCGGGGAGGCCGTCATGGGCACCTTCGGTGTCTTCTTCGGCATGCTGGTGGTGTACAAGACCGGCGCAATCCGGGTCACCCCCAAGTTCACCCGGATGCTCGTCGCCGCGATGTTCGGCGTGCTGGCCCTGATGCTCGGCAACTTCGTGCTCGCGATGTTCCACGTCGGCGGCGGTACCGGGCTGGGCCTGCGCAGCGGCGGTCCGCTGGCGATCATCTTCTCGCTGGTCTGCATCGGCATCGCGGCGTTCAGCTTCTTGATCGACTTCGACGCGGCCGACCAGATGGTGCGAGCCGGGGCGCCGGAGAAGGCGGCCTGGGGTATCGCGCTCGGCCTGACCGTGACCCTGGTCTGGCTCTACCTCGAGATCCTGCGTCTGCTCAGTTATCTGCAGAACGACTAGTTCTCTTCAACGAAAAGACCGGCACGCCGATTGGCGTGCCGGTCTTTTCGTGTGTGCGGGCGTCGAGTGTGCGCTGGGGGCGGGCCTGCCCGGCGTGTCGCGACCATGGCCGCACACTCGACGGCGAGCTCCGGCGACCGGTCAGCTCAGCCGCTCGATGATCATCGCCATGCCCTGCCCGCCGCCGACGCACATGGTCTCCAGCCCGAACGTCTTGTCGTGCGTCTGCAGGTTGTTGATCAACGTGGTCGCGATGCGCGCGCCGGTCATGCCGAACGGGTGGCCCAGCGCGATCGCCCCGCCGGAGACGTTGAGCTTGTCTTCGTCCATGCCCAGCTCGCGCGCCGAACCCAGCACCTGGACCGCGAAGGCCTCGTTGATCTCGTAGAGGTCGATGTCGTTGATCGACATTCCCGCTCGCGCCAGCGCCTTCTTGCACGCCTCGATCGGGCCCAGACCCATGATCTCCGGCGAGAGGCCGCTGACGCCGGTGGACACGATGCGGGCCAGCGGCGTCAGGCCGAGTTCCTTGGCCTTGGTGTCGCTGGTGATCACCAGCGCGGCGGCGCCGTCGTTGAGCGGACAGGCGTTGCCCGCGGTGATCGTGCCGTTGGGCCGGAACACCGGCTTGAGCTCGGAGACCTTCTCGTAGGTGGTGCCGGGACGAGGGCCGTCATCGGTGCTCACGGTGGTGCCGTCCGGCAGGGTCACCGGGGAGATCTCGCGCTCGAAGAACCCGCTCTTGATCGCCTCCTCGGCCCGGTTCTGGCTGCGCACCCCCCAGCGGTCCTGGTCTTCGCGGCTGACGCCGGTCAGGATGGCGACATTCTCGGCGGTCTGACCCATCGCGATGTAGACGTCGGGCAGGCTCCCGTCGGCGCGGGGGTCGTGCCACTCGTCGGCGCCGGCGGCCGCGGCCTGCGTACGCTCCTGAGCCTCGTCGAACAGCGGGTTCTTGGTGTCGGGCCAGGAGTCGGAGTTGCCCTTGCCGAACCGGGACACGGTCTCGACACCCGCGGAGATGAACGCGTCGCCCTCGCCCGCCTTGATGGCGTGAAACGCCATCCGGGTGGTCTGCAGCGAGGACGAGCAGTACCGGTTCACGGTGGTGCCCGGCAGGAAGTCGTAACCGAGCTCGACGGCGACGACGCGCGCCATGTTGAAGCCGGACTCGCCGCCGGGCAGGCCGCAGCCCAGGATGAGGTCGTCAATCTGGTGCGGGTTGAGCGCGGGCACCTTGTCCAGCGCGGCGCGCACCATCTGGGTGGCCAGGTCGTCGGGCCGCATGGAGACCAGCGACCCCTTCATCGCGCGGCCGATCGGCGAGCGAGCAGTTGAGACAATGACAGCTTCAGGCATGACGGTTCCCTTCAAATCCCTTTCGGATTCCGACGAGCTCGCTACATAACCGGGGTGGTGACTCCACACCGACGGGCTGGCACAAATCTAGTCGCTGGCAACCGGCGGGCACGAAGACGGGGCGGGTCCCGGCACCGGGCGCCGCCACAGCCGCGACATCACGCTGGTGCGGGTGTGGCGCTGACCGAGCACCGGCTCCGTCGTCGATGCCGCCAACTCCAGCGGCGGGAGATCGACCTCCTCGCCCAGCGCTTCGCACAGCGCACGCAGCAGCGCGTCGGCCGCGATCGCGTAGGCGGGGGCGGACGGATGGAAGCCGTCCGGGGAGAACATCACGTGAGGCGTCGACCGGAGTTGCGGTGTCAGCAGCTGCGCCAGGGGTACCGGCATACCGCCGGCGGCCCGGACCGACGCGGCCTGGGCGCGCGCCAGTTGCAGACAACGCTCGTGTGCGATCGAGCGAAGGGGTTGGGGGATCGCGGTGATGACACCCAGGTCCGGGCAGGTGCCGGCGATCACCACCGCACCGCGGGCGCGCAACTTGCGCACGCTCAGCCCGAGCCGCTGCGCCGACTGGCTGACGCCGTTGAGGGCCGTCACGTCGTTGGCGCCGACCATGATCACCGCCGCATCCGGCGGCCTCCCGGCCACGAACATCGCATCGACCTGGCCGCACACGCCTTTCGACGTGGCGCCGACGATTGCCTTGGTGCTCAACCGGATTCGCTTGCCCGTCTGTTCGGCGAGGCCGCGCGCGATCCGCACTCCCGGCACTTCCTCGGCGCTGGTGCACCCGTAGCCGGCGGCCGTCGAGTCGCCGAAGATCATCAGGCTCAGATCGAACGGCACGCCGCGGTGCCACCGCTCCGCCGGGCCGCCACCGCGGGTGTACACGCCGTCGGCGCGCGGCGGGATGTCCCACGCCTTGGGGATGACGGTGCGCGCGCGCGTCGCCTGGCCGGCCAGCAGGTTGCGCGCGCCCAGATAGGCAGTTCCTGTCGAGGCGAGTGCGCCCGCCGTGGCCAGGGCGATTGCCGAACGACGGGGCACCCGCATGGTCACGCGACCAGTTTAGTTCGGCTTGCATATTTGCGGGGTCGGCTGACAAACAATGTGATCACGGTGCGAATCAAATGAGGTAACAAATCGGACTCTTTAAATGTTGTCTTAAGAAGTGGCTGTCAAGCTAAGTTCGCGGGGTCGGCTGAGTGCCTCGAGCAACGGCTGAACCAGACGCTTAGCTGCCCCGTCACATGCTGTATCGCACTACAAAGGCGTAGGAAGTGTTGAGCATGAGCGCACCCGGCAAGGTATCCGGCTCGCCCCGGAACGCCCTTCGTCCACACGACGTCCTCGCGGCTCGCAGGGCCAGCAGGCCCCGCAGGTTCGCGATGAGCGATGGCACCCCGGTCGAGGTCCTCGAATCGGGACCCAGCGTTGCTGCGCGGGTGGCCAACCTGACGTCGCGAGTGACGGTTCGGCCGGTTCTCTCCGTCGGCAGCCATATTCCCAACTTCCCCTGGCCCTGGGGCTTCATCGACCTGGCGGCCCGGGTGGTGCTCCCGGTGTCGGCCACCGTCCGCGAGACGGTGAACTTGCCCAACGCGTCGGCACAGCTGGTGCGTGCCCCGGGCGTGCTGCCCGCGGACGGCACCCGTCGGGTGGTCGTCTACTTCCACGGCGGTGCGTTCTTGACGTGCGGGGCGAACTCGCACGGTCGGCTGGTCGAAGCGCTGTCGCGGTTTGCTGACGCGCCGATCTTGGTGGTCAATTACCGGCTGCTGCCCAAGCATTCGATCGGGATGGCTCTCGATGACTGCCACGACGGCTACCAATGGCTGCGGCTGCGCGGATACGAGCCGGATCAGATCGTGCTGGCCGGTGACTCCGCGGGCGGCTACCTCGCACTCGCGCTGGCGCAACGCCTCCAGGAGGAGGGCGAGGAGCCGGCCGCGCTGGTGATGATCTCGCCGCTGCTGCAGTTGGCAAAGGAATACAAGCAGGCCCATCCCAACATCAACACCGACGCGATGTTCTCCGCCCGGGCGTTCGACGCGCTGGCCGAGCTGGTTGCCAGCGCGGCCGAAAAGCACAAAGTCGGGGGGCGGCCCGAGGAGATCTACGAGCCGTTGGAGCACATCAAGCCGGGCCTGCCGCGGACGCTGATCCATGTGTCGGGATCCGAGGTGTTGCTGCACGACGCCCGGCTGGCGGCGAGCCGGCTGGCCGCCGTCGGTGTGCCGGCCGAGGTGCGGGTGTGGCCCGGCCAGATTCACGACTTCCAGCTGGCCGCTCCGATAGTCCCGGAGGCGGTTCGCTCGCTGCGCCAGATCGGCGACTATATCCGCGAGGCCACCGGCTAGCGCAACCCCCGCCGGGCGCCAACTCGGAAGCCGTCGTGCACCCCCGGAACCTGCCTGAGACGATGAACGCATGCGGATCGCCCAGCACATCAGCGAGCTCATCGGCGGCACGCCGCTAGTTCGCCTGAATTCCGTGGTTCCCGACGGCGCCGGCACTGTGGCGGCCAAGGTCGAGTACCTCAACCCCGGGGGTAGCTCGAAGGACCGGATCGCGGTGCGGATGATCGACGCCGCCGAAGCGAGCGGCCTACTGAAGCCCGGGGGCACCATCGTCGAACCCACCTCGGGCAACACCGGCGTCGGCCTGGCGCTGGTGGCACAGCAGCGCGGGTACAAGTGCGTGTTCGTCTGCCCGGACAAGGTCGGCGAAGACAAGCGCAACGTGCTGCTCGCCTACGGTGCGGAGGTGGTCGTCTGCCCGACGGCCGTGCCGCCCGACCACCCGGACAGCTACTACAGCGTCTCCGATCGGCTGACCAGGGAGATCGAGGGCGCCTGGAAGCCCGACCAGTACGCGAACCCGGAAGGCCCGGCGAGCCACTACGCCACCACCGGCCCGGAGATCTGGGCCGACACCGACGGCAAGGTCACCCACTTCGTCGCCGGCATCGGCACCGGCGGCACGATCACCGGTGCGGGCCGCTACCTCAAAGAGGTGTCGGGCGGGAAGGTGCGCATCATCGGCGCCGACCCCGAGGGTTCGGTGTACTCCGGCGGCAGCGGCCGGCCCTACCTGGTCGAGGGCGTCGGCGAGGACTTTTGGCCGGACGCGTACGACCGCACGGTCCCCGACCAGATCATCGCGGTGTCCGACTCCGACTCGTTCAACATGACCAGGCGGCTGGCCCGAGAGGAGGCGATGCTGGTCGGGGGGTCGTGCGGGATGGCGGTTGTGGCCGCGCTGAAGGTCGCCGAGGAGGCCGGACCCGACGCGCTCGTCGTGGTGTTGCTGCCCGACGGAGGGCGCGGTTACATGGCGAAGATCTTCAACGACGCCTGGATGTCGTCGTACGGGTTCCTGCGCAGCCGCCTCGACGGTTCCACCGAGGAGGCCACGGTGGGTGATGTGCTGCGCGGCAAATCCGGCGCCCTGCCCGACTTGGTGCACACGCATCCTTCCGAGACCGTGCGCGACGCCATCGGCATCCTGCGCGAGTACGAGGTGTCCCAGATGCCCGTGGTCGGCGCCGAGCCGCCGGTGGTGGCCGGCGAGGTGGCCGGCAGCGTTTCCGAGCGCGAACTGCTCTCGGCCGTCTTCGAGGGCCGGGCCAAATTGGCCGACGCCGTCTCGCTGCACATGAGCCCGCCGCTGCCGATGATCGGCGCGGGGGAGTTGGTCAGCGCGGCCGGTAAGGCGCTGCGCGACTGGGATGCGTTGATGGTGGTCGAGGAGGGCAAACCGGTCGGTGTGATCACCCGCTATGACCTGCTCGGTTTCCTCTCGGACGGGCCTCGTGGACTGGCAGGCCGGCGCTAGCGGGGCCCCCTTTCGGCCGCGACGCGTGTCTCGCCCGGCCGCTGCGCGCTCAGGTACTGTAATGCGGCCTGGTTCAGCTGGTCCGCAGTGGAAGGGGTGCCCATGACCGATCAACCGCCGCCTGGCGACGCTTATCCGCCACCTCCGCCGCCGCCCGGGTCATCCGGTGGTCAGGCGGTTCCGCCCCCTCCATCGACTCCCGCGGGCGGCTCCTACCCGCCGCCTCCGCCGCCGCCCGGCGGCTCCTACCCGCCGCCTCCGCCGCCGCCCGGCGGCTCCTACCCGCCGCCTCCGCCGCCGCCCGGCGGCTCCTA